>QNAH01000052.1 GCA_003641425.1 Candidatus Zixiibacteriota bacterium | reverse complement strand
GCAGACGAGCGACCGAGACCACCTGCAATGCCTCGATCATGACCGGTAATACCAACACAACCAGTTCCAATTACAACGGCGGCCTTGAAAACCTTCCCCGTTTTCTTGAAACCTGGAAAGATGCTTCCGGTACGAAAACAAAATTCAAATTTACTGGCTCGTTGATAAATCTATGGAATTCACTGCAGGCAACGGGTGATTGGTCATACGGTTCGTACTACACCGCTCCGATCCGTGAGTGGGCCTACGACACGGATCTCGATGACCCCGGTAAACTGCCTCCCGAAGCACCACAAATCCGTGTTTTTCAGCGGACACGCTGGCAGCAGATTGATATCGGCTATGCCGCACGGGAATCCGACGATTGATCATACCGCTCGATTCCCGCCATATTTATGGCCGGCCGTGATTTTGAAAGACATCCGGCCGGCCTTCTTTTATTGTTGCAATACAACAAGTTAGGCCCATATCAGGATCAAGTCCACGGACAGGCTAATATTGGCTGTTTTTGTGCCGATTAATATATAAAGAGTTCTCTATTTTATTTGCAGTTAAACAATCGAATACGAGGAACAGTAATATGTCAGCGGTAAATCAAATTCTTAACCAAAAGGGTTTGGCAACTTTTATTGCCCTTATGGTTATGTTGATGCTGACCATTATCGGTGCCGTGGCCCTGAAGCTGGCCGACGATGAGCTCAATATCGCCGGTAACGAAATGAGTGAAATGGTTTCGTTTTATGCCGCCGAGGCCGGTCTGGAAATGGCCTCAGCCGTCATACAGGAACAGTACATATCGACCGGCAATCCGCCGGTGACAATGCCGGCCGGAACAGACAATATCAACAGCAGCGCGACCGTTGCTTACGTTACGAACGATAACGGAGCCGCAGTTCAGCGGACACTGACTCTGGGAACACTGGCCGGCTTGCACGCGCTGGTCAAGACATACACGATCGAGTCCATCGGGACCTCACTTATCGACGGTAGCCAGGTCAGATTGACACAGGAATTCGAGGCGGCACTGGTGCCGATTTTCCAATTTGCGGTTTTTTATAACAATGACCTCGAAATTGCGCCCGGCCCCGACATGACTCTCCTCGGCCGCATCCATTCCAACGGCAACATCTGGCTTCAGGCCGGCTCCAGCCTGCGTATGGAAAGCTATATCACCTGCGCAAAGAATTTATACTATGGGCGTAAGGGCGGAGGAGGAGTCTCAAGCGGTGATGTTTTTATCAAAGATACCGAGGGCACTTATCAGAACATGAAAAACGCGGACGGTACTTTCCTGCAGTCCACCGACAGCCACTGGTATGACTCGGCCTCGACACGCTGGGGCGGCCGTGTGCAAGATGCCGCCTTCGGGCAGACCTCTTTAAACCTGCCGCTGAATAATTCCGGAGATCCTCATAAAATGATCGAACGAGCCTCCGGTAATCCCGACTCTTATGAAAATCTGGCCGATCTTAAAATAATGGATGGAAATGTTTATACTCAGGTATCCAGCACCTGGATCGATGTCACAGGGGTACTGCCCGCCGGAACCGTCACTCAAAAAACATTTTACGACGGACGTGAGGGCAAGACTGTCACAGCTACCGAAGTCGATATGAGCCTGCTTAAAACCACCAGCTATTATCCTGATGGCGGCGTTATTTACGCCTCCGATCAGCGGGCCGGATCATTTAACGCCCTGAGACTGACCAACGGGGCCGATCTCGATTCGCCCCTATCCGTTTACAGCGAAAACCCGATGTACATCCAGGGCGATTTCAATTCCATCGATAAACAGCCGGTCGCGCTGGCGGCCGATGCGATTACTTTTCTGTCCAATAGCTGGATCGATTCGACCTCGACCCTGAGTAAAGAATATCGCCCGGCCTCACCGACAACGGTTAATGCCAGCATCCTGACCGGCAACATCAATACAACATCCACGACATATAACGGCGGTCTTGAAAATCTTCCCCGTTTTCTTGAAGACTGGGATGGAGTAAACTTTACCTATCGCGGCTCTCTTATTAATTTATGGAACTCCATTCAGGCCACCGGAAACTGGGGCGACATTTATTACACCCCCCCCAATAGGGACTGGGCCTATGATACCGACCTTGATGATCCCTCCAAGTTGCCCCCCGGAACACCATGCCTGCGTGTTTTCCAGAGAACCAGGTGGCAACAGACGGATCTCGGTTATGTGGTAAATCCGGATAGTACCATATTTTGATTTTACAACCGCTGTTAATGAATATATATAAAAACCCCCGACCCAATCAGAGCCGGGGTTTTTACTTATAAGCCTTCATTAATTCTCACCGCCCCCAATGACGGTAATATTCCCCAGTCCGGTCAATCCCGGCTTAAGCTTTCTTATCGGCCCGGAGACGACAACGGTCATATTGTTCGGATTGAGAAATTCCCGCGCGATATCCCGGAGTTTGTCGGGATCGCATTGATCAAACCTTTTCAGCAATTCGGGGTAAAAATCCTGTTTGACTCCAAGCCGATTGAGCGTCGCCATCATACTTAAAGAACTGTGCGTCGTTTCGTATTGACCCACAAAATTACCATAGAAGAAATTTTTGGTGTCTTCGAACTCGGAAACAGGGACCCTGATTTCTCTCAACTCCTCGATCACCGCCATAATCTCCCGGATCGCATCCGCCGCCGTCTCATTCGAGGCGTTACCGCTGATCATCATAACGCCCTCATGCCGCGACCAGTCTATCCGGGACTGGATTACGGTAGCCAGGGCCTGCTCGACGACAACACTCTGCCACAGCCGCGAAATCTCGCCACCGCCACCAAGAATATAATCAAACAGTATCAACGCCGCCGCACGATCCGATACCGCCGGGACGGCAGGACGGCCGATTACAAAATCGGTACTGGGGGCATCAGGATTATCATAAATAATTATTTCCAGGGTGTCGGGCAGGGTTATATCGACGATCGAACGGTAAACATCTTTACCGGGCGCCCAGTCGGCAAAAAGTTTTTTGATGGTCTTCTTTGCCTTATCAGCTTTAATATCTCCGCCGATAAACAAAACCGCATTATCGGGATGAATATTATGCGTGAAATATTCTTTCACGTCATCGAGTTCGACCCTCCTCAAACCCGCGCGCCTTCCCTCGGCCGGGAGCCCGTAGCCTTCCCTGCCAAAATTATTCATATATAAAGCATCGCGCAGGCGGGCCGATGAGATCGAATTACGCTGCATGGCTATCGACTCAAATCGACGTTTCTCGCGCTCCAGGTTTTCCTCGGTGAAAACCGGCCTTTGAACCATATCCGCCAGCGCTTCCAGCGCAAAAGAAAAATCGCGCGATAAAAAAGTCCCCTCGATAAATGAACCGTCACGAAGAGTCGTAAAATCGAGAATGCCGCCCGTGGAGTCGATTGCATTGTTCAGCGCCGTTCCGGGAAAATTCTCCGTCCCGTTCATAAGCATGGTCAGTGACAGGGCACTCAGCCCCGATAGACGTGATGAATCAGTTGCCGACCCGGTTCGGAAAAGCATGATGAAATCTATCATCGGTTGACGGTGATCTTCAATCAGGTAAACCTCAAGACCATTGGACAATGAAAAATCCGTGTAATCCGAGACAATTTCGCCGTCGTAAGAATAAGCGCCCGCACCGGAAATAATGCAGATCATGATTGCATTAATAATTATTCTCTTCTTATTCATGCTCTTCTTCCAATATATATGCATCGCCGGCTTCGGGCGGACTTATTACCACCACGATACGGTTGGAATTCTTAAAGTATTTTTGCGCCGTTTGAATGATCTTCTCCGTGCTGACATGATGAACCGCATTGACAAGATGCTTTCCGAAATTGACATCACCGGTAATAAATCTCGCCGTTCCGAGATTCCTCGTTATATCATCGAGAGTCCGGGAATTTCGATAGTAATTTACCACAACCTGATTTTTCGCCTTCTCAAGCTCGGCCTCGGTTATCATCTCATCCTTGATACGCTTGATCTCTCCCGACATTTGTTTCTCGGCATCTTCGACAGGAGAATCGTAGTTCAGCAGGGCATAGAAATAGATCAACCCGGGTTCTTCCGACATGATTATTCCGCCATCGGTGTACATTGCCGATTTCTCATCATTGACCATCCGCTGATAGATTCTCGAAGATGTCCCGGTGCCTAAAATATTGGTGATAATATTCAGAACCGGGTAATCGGGATGTGAAATGCCCGGAATGCGGTACCCCATGATTATCGCCGGCACCCCGATATCGGCGACAATGACCGACCTTCTATCCCCGATCGATTCCGGTTCGCTGATCGGCCGGCGCTCTTCCATTGGCCGTGAATTAATATTTCCGAACAGCTCTGTGACCCGTTTTACAATCGCCTCCGTTTCCAGATCACCGGCGATTACCAGTACCGCGTTGGATGGCTGGAAATATGCGTGAAAATGTTTTTTCAGATCATTGAGATTGATCCGGTTGATATCGTCCGGCCAGCCGTACTTGTTGTGTCCGTAAGGATGCGCACGATAAGCCAGGTTGAAATATTCTTCGTTGATACGCCCGTAAATCGAACTCTCTACTTCGGAAAGACGCTTTTTCCTGACAATATCCTTTGACAGCAACAGCTTTTCAGAAGTCAATCCTGTTCCCGCCATCCGGTCGGCTTCCAACATCAGGACCGTATCGAGCATATCGGATGGGACTCTGCTGTAAAAATGGGTCACGTCCCAATCGGTGAATGATGATGTATAACCGCCCCCGGCCTGAATTATTCTGGCGATTTCACCTTTCTTATATGCCCTCGTCCCCTGCCACATGATGGCTTCGCAGATCGAGGTGATACCGGTCAGACCGGGACATTCGTTTTTGATCCCGACATGATAACAAACCCTGACAGCCACCAGCGGGACAGAGTGATCTTCCCTGATCAAAAGAGTCAGACCGTTGTCCAGACTGGTTTCGAATATCTCCGAACCGGACAGTGAAACGATCAGGACAAATAAGAGGAATAACAAAAAAATGGAAAAGGCTTTTAATCCTGTCTTTTTCATAAGTTTTTAAAATAGCATATCACTATGCCGTTGGCAACCCCTATGTCCGAACAATATGGCTGTTTTTTTGCAATTACCTGGACAAATCGACTAATATTGTCCAGTTTTAATACTTGCCCCGGCGCCCTATCACCGACGGTTGCGGGGTGGAGACAATTCCCGCCGAG
Organism: Candidatus Zixiibacteriota bacterium; assembly: GCA_003641425.1. GTDB lineage: Bacteria > Zixibacteria > MSB-5A5 > GN15 > PGXB01 > PGXB01. The sequence continues at coordinate 5,985 of QNAH01000052.1, read as the reverse complement.
AGCGATGTGCCCCGGTGTTCCCCGCCTGTTTTTAGACGGCTCTGCGCTCCGAGGAAATAACGCATCAGGTTCACGCGAAAACCAAGCTCGTAATTTTCGTTATTGTCAAAATTAATATATCCCTGTAATCCGGGTATTGCGTAAATATCGACACCGAAAATATAATCCGCCCCCGACATGCTCATCTCGGTCGACAACGACACCTCCGTCGACAGGGCAATGTATCTGCCGGCCCTGTATGACAATGAATAAAGCTGTTCGATATCGGTTTTCGATCCGTCTATTTTTTGACGATTCAGATTCGATAATACGGCGCATACTGATACCCTTGGATTCTGCCTGACCATCAAGGCGACTTTCCAGAAATGCGTCCCGTCCCATGAATACGGCCCGTCTTTGAAATAACGATAGGAGGCGCCCGCATAAACGCCGTGACCGGTTCGAAGTCCCGCCCCGAAGATATATTCATTGTAATCATCGCCGTTGGGATTATCCAGATGACGGTAGCTGATCCCGATCCCGTCACCGACCGTGCTGAATCCCCAGCTCTTTGCGAATTTACTCTCATAGATCTCGCCTGTGATCTGGGCTGCAATAGTACGCGAATAGCCCAGTGCGGCCGGATTGATCCAGGATACCTCCGGCCCCTCCACAATCGCCGCAAAACGATGGTAATGCACCCCGCGCGGCAGTTCCAGGCGATTTGCCGCCGGGACTGATTGAGCTGTCAATATTATTAGAAATACCGCTAATAACCCAATCGGCATAAACGAGGTCCGTCTCATCTGTCTTTTTGTATTCCCTCGATAAATATATTCCCGCCCTCTTCGACGTCGATATTGATCGGAACGACTCCGTCACCAACTACACATTCAATATGATCGCTTCTTACAACCACCGGTTTGATGGGAATATCGGTTACATGCATCTCCCCGCCCGCTTCGACATTCAAATTGAAAAGGGCCGGTATTGTTTCGTCGATCTCTATCGTTATATCTTCATAATTATTTGTAATCGACAGGCCGGCCTTTTCGCTATTCACCAGTTCGACTTTGATCGGACAATGCGAAGCGACTATTCGGCTGGTACCGTCGCTGAGGCTGGCTTTGCTGATTCTTATTTTGCCGTAGCTGTTACGGATGGCAAAATTCCCCTCGATGGAATTTATGGATATGCTGCCGTTCTTATTCTTAATACGCGCCGACTCACCTTTTGTTACCAGATTCTCGGCCGTGATGTCGGCATTATTTATTGTTACTGATATTTCTCCGGAAATATTATTCAGATTGACATCCCGCGCCCCGCCCGAAAGAATCAGGGTCCTCGTAATATCCGATATCGCCATCCTGCCCAGTGAAGACTGGTTTTCGAATGATGTGAACGGTCCTTCCACGATCAGGTCGAAATAATCGGCTTCAATCTCAAGCTGGCAGTCGGGCGGAAGTCTCAACTCGCCCTCGATTGTGGCGGAATTATCCGTCTCACTCCAGGGTGCGGGATTGGGAGCCCGCAAATACACCCTGAGTTCCACCGGTGTTTTACGCATCTCCGCCTCGACCAATCTCTCGTATTCCCGGGCGGTTGATTCACCGGGGCACTTAAAAATCTCCCTGTACTCGAATACCGCCTGATCATCATCACCGGCAATAATATACAGCTTGCCGGACAGACTTGATACCGACATTATGACGACCTTTTCGCCTTGCTCAAGGGTCGATTCAAGGCGGTTGACCTCCGTCGCATACCGATTGCCATATATCTCTATATTCTGAGCCGATGCCATCGCCGCCGTGATTACTGTCAGAAGCGCTATGACTGTAAAAATCTTGATATATTTCATTGCCTTCTCCTCCTCGGGGTCAGGTCGTAAATTTCCTTCATCAAAATCGATCCGGCCACCGCCGCATTGAGCGATTCCACCCTGTCACTGTGTCCGATACGAATACTGAGATCCGCCAGACTTCGCAGTTCCGACGAAATCCCCTCGGCTTCGGAACCTATCGCCAATATATAACTTTTTTTTACCTTAAGCTTTTTTAACTGGGCTTTTATGTGCCCGCCCCGAGGATCGGTGACGATTACCGTGCAATTCTGGTGACGTTTGAACTCCGCAATGTCATCGGGCGCTCCGGTAATGACCGGTATGCCGAAAACCGCCCCGACCGAGGACCGCACCACTTTGGGATTGTACAATTCAACGGTATCTTCGGTGGCAAAAACAAGATCAAACTCAAATGCAAGGGCCGAACGGAGAAGCGCCCCGGCATTGCCCGGATCGGAGACCCTGTCCAGAAGCAGTATTTTTTTATATAATCCCCGGCGCATATCATCCGGCCCCCGCTCCGGGATATCGAACAGCCCAACCAGCCCCTGACTGCTTTCCGTTCCCGAGATCCGGCGAATATCCCTGGCCGCGAGTTCCTGTATCGGTATCTTATTCTCTTGAAAACGATCCAGCAACTGTTGTCCGCGGCCGCCGATCAATGTAGCGGAAAAATAAATCCGCACCGGTCGAAATTCATGCCGAAGCGACTCTTCGAGCAAACGGACCCCTTCGGCAAGAAATTGTTTTTCCCTCAGCCTCCCCTTTTTGGACAGAAGCGACTTCAGTCTCTTTTTCTCGGCCTGGGTTGGCTTCGATGTTATTCCTTGCATTTTCATATCTCTCTACTTAATAATACTATAAAACAAAATGAATGAAGCGTTAGGCAAGTGAAATCTCTTAAATACATATTATTGTTTCTCTTCCTGGCGGGCTGTTCGGCCGCCGCCGATACGACCCGGGTCTTTATCGGCTGGGATGGTACCGCCTATCATGAAGCCGACCAGGGACCGCGAATCGGGCTGGCCCTTTCCGGCGGAGGCGCCCGGGGAATCGCTCATGCCGGGGTCCTGCAGGCACTGGAAGAGTCGGGTATAAAAATCAGCGCCATCGCGGGAACATCGATCGGAGGTATTGTCGGCGGACTTTACGCCTCGGGATACAGCGCTATCGAACTTAAAAAAATTGTCAAAGAAATTGATTTCAGCGAGCTGTTCTCCAATCGTCCCTCGAGGACGACCCTGCTTCTAACCCAGCGTGAGGAAATGGAACGCTATCTGCTTTCCATTCGCTTCGACGGGTACAAACCTTTTATACCGCAGGCCCTGACCAGCGGCCAGAACCTTTCCGCCCTGCTGACCCGGCTGACCCTGTAAGCCAGCTATATCTCCGGCGGCGATTTTGAAAGGCTGGAGATCCCGTTTTATGCCGTTACCACCGATATCGTTACCGGCGACAAGGTCGTTATCAGCAAGGGCAACCTGGCCGATGCCATGCGTTCGACCATGGCTTTTCCACTGGCCTTCACCGGTATCGAAATGGAAGAAAAACTGCTGATGGACGGCGGCCTGGTCGATCCGATACCAGTTATGACCATCAAAAAAATGGCTCCCGATATTGATCTCATTGTCGGTGTCAATACCACCAGCGATCTCCTGCCAAGAAACAAAATAAATAACCCGATCGACATCGCCAACCAGGTCACCTCGATTATGAGTATGGACAAACTGCAGTCTTCGCTCGCCGCCGCCGATGTGGTCATCGAACCGGCTATCGAGGAATACACCTCCGCCGATTTCGAATCTGTCGACGACCTGATCAGACTGGGATATGAGGCCGGTCTGAAAGCGGCCAACGAGATTTATAAAAAATGCGGCGACATCTGCCGCGGCGATTCCGTTTATCTGGTGGATGTCAGATTCGACACCTCGCTTTTTGATCCGGGTAAATCGGGCTTCCCGTTCACTTCCGCGATGCTTATCTCTATCGAGGATATTCTCGAAACAGCCGATGTTTTTTTCAAGGACAACTCTTTCCTGTCCCTTTCAATAGATATTATCACCGGTGGACTTTCGCTCAATGGCTATAAGGCGGCCGCTCTGGAGATCAAGGCCGTTCCGGCGCCAAAAATCGAAGAGATAAGCATGATTATCAAGGGCAACTCAGTCTTCGACGATTCGACCATCGCCGGACTTCTGGACAGGCGGGATAATCTCCTGTTCGCCGGTATATTGAGCCGATTCTCCGACAGCCTGGTCGATCTTTATGAAAGCAAGGGGTACGACCTGGCCCATATTCGCAGTCTCCGCTTCCTGCCGGAAACAAAGGAGTTGATGGTCGATATCGACGAAGCGCTGGTTGAAAGGATCATGGTCTTCGGAAACAGGCGCACCAAACAATGGCTCATCAAATCGAATTACCCGCAGGATATCGATGCGCCGTTCAGTTCCCGTAACGCCCGCCGGGGTATCGCCAATATTTATGCCACCGACCTGTTTGACCGTGTTATCATCAATGTCGTCCCCGGCAATCGAGGGGCCATAGTGCATATTACCGTTAAAGAGAAAGAATACACTCAGATGCGCCTGGGATGGCACCTGCATGAAAAATACAGGAACGAGAGCTTTATCGAGATTCTCGATGACAATCTTTTCGGTACCGGCCAGGAACTGATGGCCCACGCCCGCTATTCCAAACGGAGACAGAAATATGAATTGACCCTGAAAGCCGATCGCTTTTTCTCGACATATTTCACATACAACCTGACCGGCTTTTATCACTTCACCGAACACGACATTTATGATGAAAACGGTGAGTCGATCGCCCGGCGCGAGGAAGACCGATACGGCTTCGAATTCTTCATGGGGCATCAGATCGCACGTTTCGGTACCGTTTCCGGCGGGATTGGCTGGGTCGAAATCAAAGACGAGTACGACCCCTATGCTTACTCCGACCGCATTAAGCTGAGAAGTCTCATCCTGAAATCCGAAGTCGAGACGATTAACCGCTACCCCTTCCCGACACACGGTAAGCGACATATTTTTTCCGCCCGGTTTGCCACCGATATACTGGGGGGCGAATACCGCTACACAAAGCTTCACAGTCTGATAGAATCATACTGGCCCCTGCCGGGCGGCCTTAATTTCCATCCTGCTATATCGATCGGTCTGACCGATGCCGAAGCCGGAATTCCGGTCTCGGAAAGATTTTATCTCGGGGGGCATTACTCTTTCTATGGCTTCGCCTATAATGAACTGGTCGGCGCAAAAATGCTGTTGAACAATTTCGAATTGAGACTCAGGCTGCCATATAACCTTTATCTTTATGGACGCTATGACCTGGGGCAGGTTTACGGCGAATTCGATGATATTAAATTGAAAAACCTTCGCCACGGTTACGGCTTTTCGCTCGCCTTCGATTCTCCCGTGGGACCGATCGATTTCGGTTACGGCAAATCCGGCAACCATCCCGAGCGCTGGTATCTGGATATTGGACTGGCTTTTTGAGACATGAAAATTTTTATCCGCCGGTAATTCCTTTCTTGACATTGGCCGAATATTCCATATTTTGTTTAAGTAATTGTTGCATTGTTACTTATCCTACCGCCGTCACCGCCGTCACGAGAGACAAGGACCTTGGAATTATATGGTTACAACAATCGTATAAATCGCGATTGATTTGATAGAACTAACAGGCGGTTCGTTTGTTTATAAAAGCAGATTATCTATTGTATATAGGAATAAAGGGAATCATCGATGATCAACAGAAATGTCTTTAAGGCTTTTGTGTCTGCAGTTTTCATTGTTTTACTTATCAGCTCCGCCGCAATGGCTTCATCTCTTCACCCCGACCTGATCGAAAAACTCCGTTCCGAAGGAAAACTTCAGGAGTACGTTGCATCGATGGCCGATGCCCGGGCGCGGGGCGTTAATTCACCTGACAGGGAAACTGCATATTTTGACAATAAAAGCTCTCTTGGCTTCGAAACAGTTGATACCATTCGCGCAATCGTCATCCTCGTCGATTTCTCCGATCAGCCATACACATCCGGTGTCGTCGCCGGAACTCCGGAGATGTTCGACTCGCTTCTTTTTTCGGAGGGGCGCCTCAACCCGACCGGATCGATGACCGAATTTTATCTTGAAAACTCATCTGGCAATTTC
>QNAH01000051.1 GCA_003641425.1 Candidatus Zixiibacteriota bacterium | reverse complement strand
TGTTATCTCGGCCTGTCCTCCCATGTACGACCGAATCGCCTCGGGAATCACGACCGATCCGTACTCAGTCTGGTAATTCTCGATTATGGCCGGTATCAACCGGGCCAGGGCCACTCCTGAACCGTTCAGGGTGTGAATGAACTGTGTTTTTTTATCTTTATTGCGGAAGCGGGTATTCATCCGCCGCGCCTGAAAATCAAGAAAATTGGAGACCGACGATATCTCCAGATATTTTTTGACACCGGCTGCCCATATCTCGATATCATAGCACTTCGCGGCCGCGAATGAAAGATCGCCGGTGGCCAGCAATCGAACACGGTAAGGGATCTTAAGCATCCGTATTATCTTCTCCGCCTGCGCCAGGAGAGTCTCGTGCTCTTCTTGAGAGGTGTCGGGATGAACAAGTTTGACCATCTCAACCTTGTCGAATTGATGCACCCGCAATGTACCGCGAGTGTCTTTCCCGGCCGCCCCGGCTTCGCGCCGGAAACAGGGCGTATAACAGGTATAATAAAGCGGCAACTGCTCCTCATCGAGGATCTCGTCCCGATGCAGATTGGAAACCGGTACCTCACCGGTCGGAATCAAGTAGAAATTTTCATCTTTGAGTTGGTACATATCATCAGCCAGTTTCGGTAATTGCCCGGTACCGATCATGGAATCGGCGTTGGCCAGGAAAGGCGGAGCGATCTCGATATATCCGTCTTTTCCGTGAGTATCCAGCATCAGTGAGATCAGCGCCCGCTGCATTCTTGCCCCGGCCCCTTTAAGAATATAAAATCCGGAGCCGGTTATTTTGGCCGCCGCCGCAAGCTCCAGCAAACCCAGATTTTGGCCGATTTCCCAGTGCGGAAGCGGCTTGAAATCAAATTTGGGTATTTCGCCCCATTCCCGAACGGTAACATTGCTTTCCTCATCCGGACCGACCGGGACCGTTTCATCGGGCAGATTGGGCACGCGAAGCATATGATAATCAAGCGCCTCTTTGACCGACCTGAATTCCTTATCCAGTTCCGCGATCTTCTGTCCAACCTCTTTCATCTGAGCTATACTTTCCGAGGCGTCTTCCTTGTTCTTCTTCTTGACCGCAATCTGTTCTGAGACAGTATTGCGCAGGGCCTTGAGTTTTTCCACCTCGCCTATTACGGCTCGGCGTTTTTCGTCCAGCTCCAGGATTTTATCTATATCAGCCGATTCGTTTTTATTTATGACCGCCTGTTTGACAAGTTCGGCGTTTTCTCTTATAAACTTCAAATCCAGCATAAATACCTCAGATTAATCGAATTGGCACGTAATCAGCATCTTATAAAAGTATGCCTTTTATACAACTTTTCATAATAACGGTTTTAGAAATAGGTGTCAAGGGAAGTAAAATAAGCCTACTTTATTGGAAAAAAGCCGTTTTTTTCGAAATTTTGCCGATTATTACTCCAACGGCATCAAATATCCGCTTGCTTTTTTGGGTATATTGATTATTATAATTGTCTAAATTTTTGGGGAGATAGAAGATATGGCAAAAGTATGCGAAATATGCGGGAAAAAGCCGGTGTTCGGTAATTCGATATCTCATGCGCACAATATCAGCAAACGGCGCTGGAATCCGAATCTTCAGACTGTTCGGGCCAATATCGACGGAACGGTAAAAAAGATCAGAGTCTGCACCTCCTGTCTTAAAGCGGGTAAAATCATAAAAGTGACCCGCCACAAAAAGCCGCGTCCGGAATCCGAACAACCGACGGCTTAGTTTAGAATCGAAACAAAATTTCGACCAAAATTCGAAAACCGCCCCTTAAAAAGAGGCGGTTTTTTTCTTACCGAATATTTAGAAATAGACTAATCATTAACCATCAGCGCCAGCACCGATTGCGGGGTCAAAAAGCTGTGCGCGAGGAGTGATATCGATGCTTGCGCCATCATCTGATTCTTGATAAAACCGGTAAACTCTTTTAGAAAATCAGTATCCCTGATCTGCGATTCGGCGGCGGTCAGATTTTCGGCTTCGATCCGGAGACTGCTCAGGCGGCTCTCAAGATCATTTTTCTGCGCAGCGCCGATCTCGATAATGGCATTGTCCAGCCGCGAGGTCTCGGCATCGATTGTCTCGATTGCTTCCCGGGCCGCCTCCGCGGACGACAGATCGAGATGAGCCAGACTCTGTACATCGGCCAGCGAGCCTTCGGATCCGTCAAGAAGCTTCTGCTCGCCGAACGCGGCATTCTCGGCGATAAAATTGTACGCCCCGATCATCCGGTTGGCCTCGGCCTGATATGCCTCCCGCATAGCCGCGCTGTTGAAACCTTCATTCGATGCCGCCACCGCCAGCGAACGCATCTCGGTCAGCATACTCCGCAGATGGAGTGTATGCGAGGACGCAGTATCATACTTCCTGATCTGCAGGTTGACATTTTCGATTTCCTGGTTGAGCGACGCAATCCGGGCACGCATCCGCTCGGAAATGACCAATCCGGCCGGATCGTCGGAGGCACGGTTGATTCTTAAACCGGATGATAATTTTTCGGCCGATTTATTGAGCAGTTGCAGAGACAGGTTCAAACCGCTGATTATACTGTTGCTGGGCAGATTATTTTTCAAGGAAAAGGGCATATCCTCCTCCTGGTTAATAATGATATATATGACTGACATCATCCTTTTGCAATTCTCATACCATTTCAAAAAAGATATTATCCTATTACATATCAACAGTTTAAAAGATATCGGCAGAGGCCGAATCAAGGCATAATATGGGATAAATCCAACTTATTATGGGATATAGTGGGCCGCCGGCCGGGTAACGTAACCGGCGGCCCGTTCGTGGAGGAACCGAGTGAAAGAAACTCTATTTGTTAATCATCCAGCCTTCGAATATAAGCCGGGATCTTTGTGTTCTCGCTCTGAAAAGCGGGCGTGCGTCCGCGCCCGTTACCGCCGGCGGCCTTTCTGGCCGGAAATGCGGCCGGCTGATCAGGGAATAATGACATTACTTTGCCGGGCTCAGATTTGATGGCCGGAATTTCTTCTTCGGCTTTTATCTCTGTATGCGAACCAAAACCGGTTGCGATCACTGTCACTCTGATTTGATCCTTGAATGTAGTATCTATTACAGCGCCGAATATAATGTTGGCGTCGGCACCGGCCGCCTGATTAATGATCGTGGTCGCCTGATTGACATCATGCAACGAGATATCTTCCCCGCCCGTGATATTTATCAAAACACCGGCCGCACCCGACATCGAGACATCTTCAAGAAGCGGCGATGATATCGCCTGCTTGGCGGCCTGCTCCGCGCGATCCTCACCCGAAGCCATGCCGGTCCCCATAAGGGCATCACCGCGCTCGAGAATAACCGTTTTGACATCGGCTAAATCACAGTTGACCAGCCCCGGGATGGCGATCAGGTCCGAGATACCTTTTGTGGCCTGATGCAGAACCTCATCGGCATAAGCGAAAGCATCGGTCAAGCGGGTTGATTTGTCCACGATTGAGAGCAGTCTTTCATTCGGGATGATAATAAGCGAATCGGCCTTATCTTTAAGTTCCGCAAGGCCCATGTCCGCCTTTTGCATGCGTTTGTTGCCCTCGAAAATAAACGGTTTGGTGACAATAGCGACTGTCAGGGCACCTTTTTGCCGGGCGATCTCGGCCACAACCGGGGCCGCCCCGGTGCCGGTACCCCCGCCCAGCCCGCAGGTGATAAAAACCATATCAGCGCCATCGAGCAGTTCGGCTACCTCTTCCCGATCCTCCTCGATTGCCTTGCGGCCGATTTCCGGGTTGGCGCCGGCGCCAAGCCCCTTGGTCAGCCTTTTTCCAATCTGAACTTTTTTGCTTGCCTGATTGCTGTCAAGCACCTGGAGATCGGTATTGATAGCTATAAACTGGACTCCGGCCAGTCCCGCCTCGATCATCCTGTTGACGGCATTACCTCCGGCGCCGCCGACACCGACTACCTTGATATTGGCCGGGCTGTCCATATCATCGGCCAACTCGAATCGAAGTTTCCCTTCACTCATTGCTAATCCTCCATGATGTATCAAAAATTATTAGAAATCCAATTTTCGAATTTTTTAAACAGGCCCCTCAATCCGCCTTTTTTGACCTCGATTCCCGGGCCATGCTTGTGACCGAAATTCACCAGTCCCACCGCCGTGGCAAAATCCGGGGTCTTCATGTCCGTCGGCAGATCATCGATACCTCGCGGTTCGCCGATTTTGACTGGCATATCGAGGATCTGTTCGGCCAGTTCCACCACCCCGGGAAGCATCGCCCCCCCACCGGTCAGAATGGCCCCGGCCGCAAGAGCATCGGGCGGATTCGCCTTTTTGATTTCCCGCGCCGCCAGTGACAGAATCTCCTCCATGCGCGGCTCTATTATCGAGGCCAGGACATTGCATGACAGCGTCCGCGCCTTGCGGCCCATCGTGCCCGGCACTTCCATCATCTCGTCGGCATCGACCAGCGAGGTCAGGGCCGACCCGTAACTTTTTTTCAACTGCTCGGCCTGTTCGACCGATGTTCTCAGCCCGATGGCGATATCGTTGGTCACGTTTTTCCCGCCCAGCGGGACCACCCCGGTATGCCGTATCGAGCCGTCGAAAAAGACTGCCACATCGGTCAGGTCACCGCCGATGTCGATCAGCACCACACCCATCTCCTCCTCACTGTCGTTAATTACTGCGTACGATGACGCCAGCGACTGGAGAACGAGATGTTCGACATCTATTTCGCAGCGCTCCAGCGAACGATATATATTTTTGGCCGAGGTAACAGCGGCGGTGACGATATGCACTTCGACTTCGAGCCTGACTCCGGTCATACCGACCGGGTTCTTGATCCCGGATTGCTCGTCGATGGTGTACTCCTGCGGGAGGACATGCACTATCTCGCGGTCGGCCGGAATGGCGATGGCGCTGGCCGCTTCGATCGCCTTGCTGACATCGCGGTCTCCGATCTCATTATCCGAACGGGACACGGCGATGACCCCGTGACTGTTGATCGACCTGATATGATCCCCGGCGATTCCGGCGACCGAACTTTCAATATGCACCGAAGCCATGATCTCGGCTTCCTCGACCGATTTCGAAATCGACTGAACCGTCTTTTCCATATTGATGACCACGCCGCGTCTCAGACCGGACGCGGGCGCTATTCCGTAACCAAGGAAAACCGGGCCGCCCTCCTCGGAAACATCTGTGATAACAGTCCTGATATTGTTGGTACCTATATCGATACCGGTGATAATTCCTGGCTCAGACATTTTTAACTCGCCGAAATAATTAGTCCCTCTGATCTCATATCCAGCCTGTCCACATCGTTCAGGTCGGGATTGAAATCAAGCAAAAATATTTCAAGGTCATTTACTCGTTCATGCAGCGAACCGGCATACATGTCCACCGGGAACGGCAGACCGTCGAAGAACACCGAGATATATTCTTTGTTTGTCATATCGATGCACGATAGCGCCAGATAAAAATCCATACAATCTTTCTTAAGACAGCTAAGCTGATCGACAAGCAGGTACAGGCGATCATCAGTGATCTTCTTATAGGGTCGCGTTTTTTTCAATCCGGCAATGATCGGGTAATCGAATTTTCCGTCTTCGTCATTGTATGGTAACAGATAGCATCGCTCATCCAGCGCATACAGTTCCTTCCCATCGTCTCCGATTACCACGGCCAGCGGTTTTATATCATTGATGACAATATTGATCCCGTCGGGAAGCGCGTAGTCGATATCCACCTTCAGGACACGTTCCTTTTTGAACAGAGATTCGGCGGCATTCTCAAGTCGCGCGGCAAACAGGTTCTGCTCCATGGCCAGCCCCAGGGATCGACCATCCTCGATATACTCGGCGGGATCAACCGAGATATGCCGCAGGCTGAACAGCCGCGTGTATTTACACACCCCGATAGACGTCGCCATCACAATAGTCGCCAGGATAAGAAATATGTACTTTTTACCCAGCTTAATCTGCATTGCGTTTCAAAGCCTCCACTATATCCGGGTTGATTCGGGTAATACTTCCGGCGCCGATGGTGATCACCAGATCGCCGCCGCGCGCTTCATCCTGAATTCGACCCACCGCGTTTTCCTTGGGACCTATGTAAGTAATATCGCCATAACCTTTTTCCGCCGCGTAGCGCGTGATCATCTCCGAAGTGACACCCTGGATCGGCCGCTCGCGAGCCGGGAATATATCCACCAGGAAGCACTTATCGGCCCGCCTGAGGGCTTCGGCGAATTCCCGGTAAAAAAGCTGCGTCCGGCTGAAAAGGTGCGGCTGAAATACCGCCAGCACTCTCCGATTGTATGATTTTTTGGCCGAGTCGAGAGTGGCGATGATCTCGGTTGGGTGATGCGCATAATCATCGACCACCATAATATCATTCACCACCGCCTTGATTTCGAACCGTCGCCCGACCCCTCGGAAATTTTTAAGCGATTCTGCCACCGTATCGAAATCGACTTCCAGTTCCAGCGCCGCCGCCGCGGCCGCAAGGGCGTTTCGGATATTGTACTCACCGATGACATTCAGGATGATCTTCCCAAGCCGTTCGTCATGCCGGAACAGTTCGAATTCCGAGCCGCCTTCACGGTGCTTTATATCGATCGCCTGATAATCGGCCCCTGGTGTCAGACCGAAACTGACCGAGGCCCTCGTGATCCGCTTTTTGAGCTTGGCCATGATCGGATCATCGGCGCAATAGACAACCTCCCCGTAAAACGGTACCCGGTTCATGTACGTCACGAATGAATTCTCAAGGTCTTCCATACCGTCATAACATTCGAGATGATCCGGTTCGATGTTGGTAATCACGGCCATGGTGGGAAACATCGACAAAAATGAGCGGTCGAATTCATCCGCTTCGGCGACCAGGTAATCACCGGCGCCCAGCGATGCCCCTGAACCTTTCCCGGCCACAATACCGCCGACAATGACAGTCGGATCGAGGCGGGCGTCGCTCATGATCTTGCCCAGCATCGAGGTCGTTGTCGTCTTGCCGTGGGTCCCGGAAACGCCGATCGAATATTTCAGACGCATCAATTCGCCAAGCATCTCAGCCCGTTTTATCACGGGAATCCCGCGTTTCCGGGCCTCGATCACCTCCGGATTATCTTCCTTGACGGCCGATGAGATGACGACCACATTGGCGGTGCCGATATTGACCCCATCGTGCCGGTCATACACTTCGATACCCAGCCCGGCCAGATGATCGGTCACTTCACCGTTGCTGATATCCGATCCGGTGATTTTATAACCCAGGTTGTGCAGAATTTCTGCGATACCCGACATGCCGGAACCGCCGATACCGACGAAGTAAAGCTCTTTGAATTTACCGAAAATCATTTTTTTTCCTTCAAATTTTGGCCGTGATAGGACAATACTCCTCAATTGTCTCCCCTTTCGAACCCAACCAATGACAGTATCTCGTCGGCGATTATATCGGCCGCCGGTTTTTTCCGTTTCCGACGCATCTTATCGATCGCATCTTTCATCTTTACCACACTTCCGTCCTCGAGCAGGGCCACCGTCCCCTTTATCAAGCTCACCTCATCAAGTTCGTTATCATAGATGAGAAACGAGGCCCCGGCATTGACATACACCTCGGCGTTTTTTTTCTGATGATCGGCGGTGGCATAAGGATACGGGACGAGTACCGACGGAAGTCCCGCCGCTTCCAGTTCGGCCAGGGTCAGGGCGCCGGCGCGGGCAATGGCAATATCCGCGGCGGCGTATGCTGTTTCGATATGATCGGAAAATGAGAAAAGGGCGCGGCCGGAAACCTTGCCGCCCGCTTTCGCGGCTACTTCCTTGTAGTCCCTTTCACCCGTTTGCCATATTATACGGTACTTATCGGGAAGTGTTTCCAGATGTCCCAGGATGTTGTTATTTATGCTCGATGCACCCTGGCTTCCGCCTAATACCAATATCACTTTGTCATCTATATCAAATCCAAAATACTCACGCGCTTTTTCTCTGGATACGGTCCCGACACTTTCCTTGACCGGATTGCCGGTCTCGATCGTTTCGCTCAATTTCTTCAGGTACTTTCGGGCCTCACCGAACCCGAGGAAGACTTTATCCACCCGGTGAGCCAGCTGGCGGGTCGTGACCCCGGGGTACGAATTCTGTTCCTGGATAACACAGCGCCTGTTCATTATCACCGCCGCCATGAGTACCGGCCCCATGACATAACCGCCGGTTCCGACAACGATATCAGGGGATATGCGAAAAATCAGCAGCATCGACTTAAGAGTCGAACCGATCAGCAGGAAGGGAAACAATATATTGCGAAGTATCCCTTTCCGGCTCAATCCCCGCACCGTGATCAGCGTCAGCGGGTAACCGAGGCTGTCCCGCATACGGTACTCGACTCCCCGCCTGGTGCCTACAAAACGAAAATCTATTTCTCCCTGCGGCTCCACTATTGATCTCAGTTTATTGGCGATTGCCAGGGCCGGGTAAAGATGCCCGCCGGTCCCGCCGCCGGCAAAGATGGCTTTTAATTTCTTCATCTGACCACCACCCCCTTGCGCCGCGATAGGTTCAAAAGAACCGAAACAGAAATGACCGAGATCAGCAAAGCCGAGCCGCCATACGAAATAAACGGAAGCGGAATACCGGTTGTCGGGAGAAGCGATGTCACGACGCCGATATTGATGATTACCGATGTAAAAATCGAAGCCGTGATACCCATTGCCAGTAAATACCCGAATTTGTCAGGCTGGTACAGGGCAATCTTGAAACCCTGCCGGATGATTATAAAAAACAATATCAAAATTACGGTCAGGCCGACAAAACCCACCTCCTCGCCGATCGAGGCGAAAATAAAATCGGTATGGGGGTACGGCAGGAAGAATAACTTCTGCCGCCCGTCGCCCAGACCCGAACCGAATATTCCCCCGGCGCCAAGCGCCAGGACCGCCTGTTTGACCTGATAGCTTCCAGATAACGGATCACTGATGGCCGACATATAATCGATCACACGCGGCTTCTTGTATCCCAGGACAAAGACCATGAAACTTACCAGGCCGACCAGCGGCAGGGTCAGGACCGAAAGATGGTACAACCTGACACCGGCCAGGAAAAATATCGTCAGGACCGTCAGCGTTATCGTCATCGCCGAACCAAGTCCCGGTTCGAGGATGATGAGCATTAATCCGGCTCCGATTAACGGCACGTATGGAAGTAAAAATTGTTTCAAATTTGTTATGTCGCGCTTTTTTTGCGACAGCGAAAACGCCAGATAGACTATGACAAGCAGTTTGAATATTTCCGAAGGCTGTATGGTGAACGGTCCTATGAAGAGCCAGCGATGCGAACCGTTGCGGGCGGGCATGACAAACACCAGCGCCAGCAGGGCCAGCGAGATAAAGATCAGCGGAACCGAATAAGCGGCGTATTTTTTCAAATCGATTTTCATCACTACCCAGGCGGCGATACCTGCCATGATAAGCCAGATAAACTGCCTTTTCAGGAAAAAGAAATGCGACCCGAAACGGTTTTCGGCCATGACCGATGATGATGAGTACACCATCACCATGCCGATTCCTATCAGGGCCACTGTACTGTATAGCAGTTTTCTATCCATAGTCTATTTCGACTCGACTCCCCGGGTAACATGATCATTATTGTTTAGTTCCCGGACAGCTCTTTTGAAATCGCGCCCGCGCTGTTCGAAATTATCGTACATGTCAAAACTGGCGCAGGCCGGCGAAAGCATGACAATCTCGCCCGGCGCCGCCGAATTGAAAGCCTTGCCCACTGCATCATCCATGCTGTCCGCAAATTGTGCCGGGAAGGCCTTGCCCAGCGCCTCGAACATCTTTTCACCCGCCTCACCAAGAAGGATGACCTCTTTAATTCGGCCCCGGCCGTGCCGCGTGATCGGCTCGAAATCCCCGCCCTTATCACGCCCGCCGGCAATCAAAACAATTGGCGCCTCGAACGAACGCAGGGCATAACAGACCGAATCGACATTGGTTGCCTTGGAATCATTGATAAATTTTATCCCGGCGATGGACCCGGCATCTTCGAGACGATGCTCCACACCCGGGAACTGGCTTAAAGCCTCGGCAATCGGACGCGGGGGCACCCCGGCCAGCAGGGCGGCCAGCGCCGTCGCCGCGGCGTTCTGAAGATTATGCGGCCCGGGTATTCTGATTTTGTCGACCTCGATAATCTCCTGTTCCACACCCCTCACGTTGCCGACCAGTGACTTTCCCCTCTGAAAGACCCCGGCCGGCATTGTACGTGAGGTGGAGAAGAATATTTTCTGTGCGTTAGTGTCGATATTATTCTTCTCGATGACAGGATCATCGGCATTCAAAATCAGATGATCCGATTTTTTCTGATTTTCGGTGATGCGGTACTTGGCCCGCTTATACCCGCCGAAATTTTCATAACGGTCGAGATGATCGGGAGTAATATTTAGAATCAGGGCGATATCCGGTTTGAATTCCTCGATCAGTTCCAGCTGGAAATTGGACACCTCAAGAACGGCATAGCCGTTCTCGGGAATATCCAGCACGGCATCGGAAAACGGATAACCGATATTGCCGCAAACTTTGTTGGAAAATCCGGCGGCATCGAGCACAGCGCCGATTAATGTCGTCGTCGTTGTCTTGCCGTTGGAACCGGTGATGGCAATGATCTTCCCGCGGCAGAACCACGATGCAAACTCGATCTCGGAAAAAATCGGTATCCCCGCGGTGATTATCTTCTGGATTATCTCCGTCTTCTGCGGTATGCCCGGCGAGACAATCACGAAATCGGCCTTCAACAGCCGATCGGTATGTCCGCCGGTTTCGAACTCGATACCGAATGTTTTCAGCTCATGGATCTGTTCTTTAAGCTGATCGGCCGGTTTGACATCCGACACAAACGGTATTGCGCCGAGATGTTTCGCGAGTTTGGCGGCGGCCACGCCCGAGCGGGCCATCCCCACCAGGCCGACTCTTCTCCCTTTTACTCTTTCTTTAACCGTCATCTTATCTTCAACGTCGAAAGGGTTAACAGGGCAAAGAGAGCGCCGATGATCCAGAAACGTGTCACCACTTTCGATTCGGACCAGCCGAGCAGTTCGAAATGATGATGAATCGGGGCCATCTTGAACACTCTTTTCCCCCCGCGATGTTTGTACGACAGAACCTGTATGATCACCGACAATGCCTCGATAACGAAAACACCGCCAACCAGCACCAGGAACAATTCTTTTTTTATCAATATGGCAATGGCGCCCAATGCGCCGCCAAGCGCCAGTGCGCCG
>QNAH01000050.1 GCA_003641425.1 Candidatus Zixiibacteriota bacterium | reverse complement strand
GCATTCCCTTATCATCGATACCGTATCATCGAAATACTCGTTGACCCGCTCGGTATAGATCTCATCCGATTCGCCGGATAACTTTTCGGGCGGCACAATCTGGACATGGAGCCGATGATAACCGGCATTGTGTGTCGCCAGCCGCATATCATCGACAAGCTGTTGCTCGATATATGACACAAACGGCACCGCTCCCAGAATCGATCGCCCCAGACCGCTGCCGGTCCCTGAATTCAATCCCAGGTAGTAGAAATCGTCGCTGTCAAGTCTGATCTCACCCTTCTCCGTCTGATATACAAGTATCTTTCCCCTGTCGGAATCTGCGACGCGTATATCAGTCGGGTCGAGCGGCTGAAAGTGATCCACCCCGCTCATATCCGGGTTTATGATCAAAAACCCGGTAAAGGCCCCGTCGGTATAAAGGGCGTTGAAAAGAAGCGGTAAAAATGAATCGATACCGGCCGTTTTCTGAAAACGATGCGGATAAACCCGGAGACTCATCTTCTCCAGATATTCATGCGCCCTCTCTTTGTCATAATCGCCGGCCGGATCGACTATCTCGTATCCTCCGGGAGCCGACGACAACCGGCTCCATGTCCAGATACAGGCGTTGAGAACCGGAATAGTATCGCGAAGAAAACGATACAGCCCGATTTTGAATCCGCCACTGGAGTAACCATCGTTTCTCCACGCAAATCTGTTTGATTTTACTCCGGTAAGGTTAAAATTATCTGAACCGGATATCTGTCTGATTAGGTCGCCATTTTTACGACGAAGTGCTTTTTTTTGATTTTTCATATATTTTTACCTCCATATAGACCATGACAGTTCCGATCATCACTAAAACCATATCATTTTTGCTGATACAATATCTGAAACCGGTCAATGATGGGATCGATATTGTTTTATGTGAACTCAAATGCACTTAAGAAATTACAGGCATGCTCAAAAATTGCACAATTTTGCATAATAATTTGGAGGGTTTTCCAAAATAAATATAACTGCCATATAAGCTATTGCATTTCAATATTTTAATTTAATGGATAAAGAATTTCACAGTGGCATCCGGTTTGCTAATCTCATAGTATTAGAAAAATTATATCCATGGGGAGTAATCTACATGAGAAAATCCATACTTCTGATAATGACACTGAGTCTGCTGGCGTTTTCGCCTTCTTATGCATCCTTTAACTGGGATCTTTACGACTTCGGTAACAATCCGTTCGATCACAATAATAACTGGTCACCTGTCGATTACCCCTACGGCATCGGTGAATTACCTTCTCCCGGATATCTGGGTGAAGGCGGTGAGGAGTTTGATCTTGAAGGATTTCATTTTGCAATTCAGGGCAATACGGCCCATATCGCATTAGTTAATTCATTCGGCTACACCGCCCATTCGACCGGGTGGAACCAGAATTACAATCTGGGAGATATCTTTTTTGGTTTCGATGGCGGCAATACGCAGTATGCCATCGATGTATCCGAGGGGCGGCTTGTCGAAGTGGGAACCTATGTCGGCATCCCCGACAAAGATGGAACTTATTTCGACTATACTGATATTCGCAATGAGGTCGGCGCCTGGGAGATCGGCCGCGTGGCCAATGACTTTGGTCAGGTACAAAACTCGCTGCAATACTGGGGCCAAGAACCAAATCCGATGCAGGGCAACGGCGATACTTACGTCTGGGAGTTTGCCTTCGATACCAGCCAACTCAGCGGTTTTAACGGTGCATCGACCGTCTCCTTCCACAATACCCTTGAATGCGGTAATGATTTGATCAATGAATCATATTCAATGGTTCCCGAACCGGGAACAATGCTTCTAATCGGTCTCGGTTTGCTGGGTCTTGGAGTGGCAAGAAAAAAGATTCTGTGATTTTAAAAAGATTTATGCTGGAAAGCCGGGCTTATCCCGGCTTTTTTTATTTAGCCAGACCTTGACAGGCTTGTTTTTTTCCTTATTTTTATTGCAATCTTTTGATGTTTGCCGGGTTATAAACAAGGACGTTTTATCTTTAATCGCTTGGATGCCGCTTTGAATAAACACTTTAATCCTGTTTTTTGTATTGCCGCATTTTTATTGTCGTTGGTGGTATTCCTTTCCCCGGGTTGTTCCACAGAAAAGAGCAAAAGCATTGTCTTCGAGGCCGAGAAACTGTATCATCAGGCCGAAAAGCTCCGTCAAAAATCAGATGTAAAATCAGAAATCGAAGGGCGCGAGATAATTAATCAGCTAAAAGACGCCTACTTTAAAACCACCGGGTTCTGCTGGGAAAATATCGACTCTTTACCGCTTGAAAAATATCCCGAGGAAAGAAAAAGGCTCCAATCGGTCGGCTTCATGGCCGCCAACCGCCTTACTCAGATTTATTCGGCTGAAAAAAAATATGACTCGGTGATTTTTGTCGCCAATCAATTATTGTATTTTACCGATCTCGAGGGTGTCGAGCTT
This sequence comes from Candidatus Zixiibacteriota bacterium, assembly GCA_003641425.1. GTDB lineage: Bacteria > Zixibacteria > MSB-5A5 > GN15 > PGXB01 > PGXB01. The sequence continues at coordinate 8,853 of QNAH01000050.1, read as the reverse complement.
CTCACCACCCGGTTTAATCTTGCGCGGGCATACCAATCAAGGGGCAATCTAACCGATGCCGTCGATATTTACCATTCCCTGATAGATACTTTTTACCCGCCGGTCACCGAACAAAACGAAATCATTGCCATGGTTCTCAATCTTCCGCTCCAAATCATAAGGACCTACCGGATTGTCGGTCAAGATTCTCTGGCCACTATTGAAAATGGTATTGCCGAAGAGTATTATAAACGCCTGATCGAGGACTGGCCCAACTCCGATCTCGAAATGGCGGCTATTGGAAATCTCGCCCGACTTTATTACGATCTTGAAGATTGGGATAAAGCAATAGAGCAATTATCCTTATTGACCGATTCGACCGGACTGATCGACTACGAAGCCTCCATGATGATTGCCGGAATCTACATAAACGGCAAAAAAAACTACAATAATGCCATCAGGATATTTGATGATTTATTAAGCCGGGTTAATGATACCACCATTATTCCCGATATTTTAATGCGCAAGGGTATCGCTTATTTCGAGAAGAAGGACTATGAGAAATGCCGGCAAATAATGTCCTCTATAAGCGATGATTATTCATATTTTTATCAAAAAAGCCCAATTCCGCAGAAATATTTCGCCCTTTGCTTTGATAAATCGGGAGACTGGAATCGGGCCGAGAATGAATACAAATGGCTGATCGACAATTATTCTGTTTCTGAACCGGCGTTTGATGCCCATCTGACCATTGCCGAGCATTATAAGAAGTTGAACAATAAAGGATTGGCTGATTCGTGGTATCGGCGGGCCGACGAGTTCTATAACACCATGGCATCGAGGTATTCAAATACCCGTATCGAAGCATCGGCGATATCTTATCTGGCGGAATCGGCCAGAAGGCGAAATATGTGGGACCAGGCCGCCAAATACCTGGAAGAATTGCATAATCGGTTCCCGACCACCGAGCACGGACGGCGAGGACTTATCAATGCCGCCGCAATTTATCGAGAGAAACTGGGTAACAGCGCCAGGGCCGATTCACTTGTGGAACTACTTAAAAGGGAACTTCTGCCGGTGGACGAGGGTAAAAGTATTGATATTATAACCGAAAATAATAAATAATAACAATAACACGGATTGGATTGTTTGGAGGAAAAATGAATTCACGAAAACCGCTGATACTGGCAGTAATAATGCTGCTGGTTCTCTCAGCCTGCCTTATGGCACAGGATGATAAATACGGCAAGATAGATACCATCTTCGCCGAACCATACCAGATCGACGCCAAAAATTGGGCGGTCAATGTATCCATGGTTAATGATGAGGACATTCTGGCCATATCCGTTCCCCTTATTTTCGATGCCGGTAAAACCGCCATTGTTACCGATTCGGTGATTTTCAAGGGCGGCACAGCCGAGAATTTCAGAGTAAAGCATGCCCGTGTCGACACTTCGACCCAGTGTGTGACTATCGGACTCATTGCTGATGTTGGTGTTTCGGTACCACCGATTCCACCGGGAAAAGGCAGAATCGCCACCATATTCCTGTCCGCCCTGGACAACTCAGATTTTAACCTGGTAAAAGTAGATACCATCACGACACCTCCCGGTAATAATCTCCAGCTGGTGACACCGCCGACCGAGGGTATTGTCCCCGCCTTTATAGTGAAGAAAGTGGACAAAGAGAAAAAAGTGAAGGAAGTGAAGGAAGTGAAAGAGAAAAAAGGATAATGCCTTTTAAAATATACATAAAAAAGCCCGGCTACCGACAGCCGGGCTTTTTTTATCGACCCTTATAATACGGCCGCACCGTATAACGCTTTTTGCTTATTACATATTTTGCGAGCTTATCGGCCAGCTCGGAAGGTAGTTTTTCTTTTGCAAAAAACTCCTTGTACAAAATATTCTGGTCGAGTTTGAAACATTCATCGAGCCCGGCATCTCTGGCCAGCATGGTGATTTTCAAATACTCCTCGTCGCTGTCTGTAACACCCGGGAATGTCTTGAACTCCTGTTTATGAAGGGTAATACTGCCACGCTCGGCCTTTAAATTGGTCACATCATACTCATCGGTGTACTTGATAATATCTTCCTTGAGCGCTTTCAGCTCCGCCTCGAGTTTCTTTTTCTTCTCATTCACCATCAGGTAATCCTGCGCCAGTTTTTCGCCATAACGCGCGTCAAATTCGACTTCAATCTCATCATCAAGCGCCAGCCCGTGCCGTTTGGCCGGGCACAACTCATAATAAACACACCAGTCACATATCGCCGATTCGCGCGGAGGGAAATTGTCATCCTGTGTCGCCCGTTCTATCTCCAGTATCTTCTGAAAAACCCGGTATCGAATTTCCTCCAGTTTTTCCGGGTCCATAACCGTCTTCATCTCGGCCCCCTGCCTCAGAAAGATCTGCTTCAATTCGATCTTCTTGAAATCGGGCCAGGCATGCATGACACCCAGTTGATACAGGGCCATCTGCTCATCATCATCAAGCGCCTGCTGGGCCGGGAGAAAAGCTTTGGTCTTGTAGTCGATTATCTCGACAACACCGTCATTCCGCAGACATATCCTGTCAATCTTTCCATTGATGGTGAAACGATTGTTGGGATCGAGTGGAAAGGAGATATTCTTTTCCAGGGCCACCGTATCGCCGTCGTCAAACGGCTGATATTTGTCATAATATTTTGTCAGCGCCTCGGTACCGACCTTGATATAATCCTCCACACCGAGATTTTCACGGGTAACCTTGATCGTCTCTTTGTCCGGACCTTCCCAGTATTCGTTATAATTTGACAGCATCTCCTCACGCGTCTGAAGCTTGCCGTTCATCTTGAGTATATATAGTTTCTCCAGCGCATGATGAACCGCCGTGCCGAGAAAAGCCTCGACACCAACCGGCTTCTCGACCGCCGCCCGTTCGATGTATTGAAATTTGTACTGCCTCGGGCAGGTGCTGTAGGTCCCTATTTTGGAATTACTAAAGGAGCGTGCCATGCATCCTCCTAATTTTTGAATTGTTCTTCAATCACATGATACTCCCCTCCGGGTTCGAAATCAATCACAAAAAAATACCGGCCGTTTAAGGCCGGTATTCAGATTGGTTTGGTAAATTCTTGCCAATTAATTACGGCAAAGAGAATAATAGTCCTAATGCAAAACTGTTGACCTTGGCTGTTTCTTCCGGCATATCAATCCAGTTGAGACGATACTCAGCATTAAGCTTGAGCGGAAGAGTCGGCAGGCCGACATCAAAACCGGCAATCAGGTGATAACCCATTCTGGTTTCGGTAGTTGAAAAAGCCTCAGCTTCATCGGCCAGAGCCCATGACGCGGGATAATCGAGGTCAAATCCGATACTGTGAGTCGCCAGGCCGCCGCCCAGATACGGGGTCGCAAACGGCAACTCAAACGGATAAACCGCCGACGCCGAAAACAGTAGATCATGAGTTTTCAGATCGATTGTTTCGTCATACGATGTGAACGAATTAGTTTTCCAGGCATATTCACCACTGACGATCACATTGACCATCGGCAGTGAGGTGAATTTGACAGTGAGTCCGCCCAGAGCCATGTTGGTGTTGTCTTCGCCCGGGGCCGAAAAACTCGGCTGATCATAGTCCGTCAGCAATCCTCCCTTAATACCGAAAGATACTCCGGTCAAGGCAAAGGAAGGCGCGGCAAATGCCATTAAGAACATGACGATTAGTACTTTTTTCATGTTGCCTCCTTGGTTTCCTTTAGTTATCGACATCTTATGAGATTTATTTACCTCTCATGCCGGCAGAAGGCGGCCATCATCAGCATAATCTATTAAATTTCAAAGGATTACAAAAAAGCGGCCGGCTCGCAAAACCCGCCGCAGAGTATTTTAAATAACCTTAAATGACTGCATAAATAGTATTTAGATCGACCCCGATCCAATCAAATCGTCGCCATTTGATTGTTCGGCAATGAGTTAGCACCAAATCCGTGTTCGATAAATTTATTCGGTTTGATTCTCTTTATTGTCCTTTTCCCGAAGACTGTTTATAATGCTGTTTAGTTTTTGCACCTCAGCTCGAGCGGCGTCGGCGAAATCGCTTCCCGATGAGGCATACAAAACCGAGCGGGAGACATTTATAATCGCCGGATGTTTGAAATTATCCGTCCCGTATGTAACCGCCTTCTCAAGATCGCCCCCCTGAGCACCAACCCCGGGAATCAATATCGGCATATCACCGGCTACCCTGCGTATATCAGCCAGTTGCTCCGGATGGGTGGCCCCGACAACCAGCCCCAGATTGTCTTCTTTGTTCCAGTAGGCCACTTTTTCAGCGACATACATATATATCGGTTTATTAACTACATGCATCAATTGAAAATCGCGGCTTCCCGGATTCGATGTCAGGCATAGGATAAACGCGCCCTTGCCCTTATGATCCAGAAACGGTCGGATCGAATCATAACCCATGTAAGGATTGATCGTCACCCAGTCGGCGTTCATACGTTCGAACATCGCTTTGGCATAATGGGCAGCGGTATTGCCTATATCTCCCCGTTTGCCGTCGGCAATGACAACGATGTCATCAGGTATTTTCTGGATGATCTTTTCCAGGAGAGAAATCCCCTCCGGACCGCGTTCTTCGAAAAAAGCCAGATTAGGCTTGTACGCGCAGACAATATCCTTGGTGGCATCGATAATGGCGGTCGCAAAATCATACCAGCCCTTAATTGCCGTCGCATACTCCGACGGCAGTCTCTTCTGATCGAGATCCAAACCGACGCATAACATCGATTTGTTTTTTCCCTGGACTTCTTTTATGGCATTAACTGGATTCATCAATATTTCCTCAACTTACCTGTCAATTCTCTCACACTACTGAATTTATTGCTGGAAAGATATTTCCGCAAGCCTTCTATAATTTTAATGGGCGCATCCGGCTCGACAAAAAGGCCGGTGCCGACCTGGACCGCGCACGCGCCGCAAAGGAAAAACTCAACCACATCGACCCAGTTCATAATGCCGCCGATACCGATAATCGGAATTTTGACTGCATTATAAACCTGGTTCACCTTCGCCAGAGCCACCGGTTTGATGGCCGGCCCGGAAAGTCCCCCGGTATTATTTGTCAGACGCGGCCGGAAGGTTTCGATATTGACCGCCATCCCGACCAGAGTATTTATAACCGCCAGCGCATCGGCGCCACCGGACTCGCAGGCCCGGGCAATCAGGGCAATATCGGAGACATTGGGCGACAGCTTGGCAATCACCGGACGCGGAAACACTTTCTTGACCTCGCCGACCGCCTTCTCGGCAAGTTCCGGGTCACGGGCGATCTCCATACCCGCCTCGACATTGGGACATGAGAAATTCAACTCGACCATATCCGCTCGAGGACAATCCGCCAGGCGCTTCGAAATCTCGACATATTCCGACAATTTCGCCCCGGCAACATTGACCACCACAACCGTATTATACTTTTCAAGAAATGTCAGTTTATCTTCTATGAACCGATCGACCCCGACATTGGCCAGACCGATGGCATTAAGCATACCGGCTTCGGTTTCCGCCGTTCGCGGCGGAGGATGTCCTTCACGGGGTAAAACCGTAATCGATTTAGTTACGATCCCGCCCAGTCGCGAAAGGTTAAAAACTTCAGCCAGTTCTTCACCGTATCCGCAGGTCCCCGATGCCGTCAGGATGGGATTGCTGAATTTGACTCCAGCGATTTCTATCGACAGATCCGGCCTCATAGAAGCACCTCCCCGACATCATAGACCGGGCCTTCCCGGCAAATACGTGTGTAACCCCCCGCTCTCAACGGCTTGATACATCCCAGGCATATACCTATCCCGCAGGGCATCGGCGCCTCCAGCGACAGCTGTCCCGGCAGATTTTTTGACAGGGCCAGCTCATCAAGCGCCTTCAGCATACCCTCCGGTCCGCAACCGTAAAGATGGTGCTTTCCATTCGTTAAATCGACATTGTCCGTAATGGCATCGGTTACGAAACCTTTGAAGCCGTATGAACCGTCATCGGTTGATGGGTACACCCTGATACCGAGCTTCTTGATACGGCTGATATCGACCAGATCGGCTTTGGATGATCCTCCGTAAAAATACAATATTCTGTCCGGATCATATCCCCGGGACAGGAGTGTCTTGGCCAGAAGATAAAGCGGCGGCATTCCGATACCTCCCGCGGCAAGAATGACCGTTTTCCGTTTGGATGGATATTTGAATCCGTTTCCGAGCGGCCCCATTACATCCAGAGCGGCGCCTCTTTCAAGTTTTGCCATCAGCGATGTCCCTCGCCCGAATACCTTGAATATAATACTCAATGTTCTATTGGCCGCATCAAAATCATATACCGAAAAAGCCCTTCTGAAAAGAAGATTGGTCCGGGGTTGTCTGATATGGACAAACTGCCCCGGTTTTATCGATTTTGTCTTTGAAAAAGGGGCCATTTCAAAAATGAAATTGCCCCGGCCCAATGATTTCTTTTTGATTATCTTGACATTCTCTACTACAATTTTGCTCATCTTAAATCCGATGGTAGTCGTATGTTGTATTTATATACAAACCAGAGCCCGACCAAATCGGCGGTGATCCAGTAGGTCGAAAATTCGGCCGACAGTACCGTCTCAGTTGCCTCATCATTTAACTCCTCGGACTCGGTCGGGTTGATCAATCTCAAATCCTCGATCCGCCCGAAAGCGTCGATTTTGATCTGAAAACACAAATATCCCTCAAATTTTGTATAATAGGCCGCCGGTGGATAACGGAATTCGCGGTCGAATCGGGTCGGCTCCCCCTGCACCGCCCAGAGCGTTTTACCCTCGGGGTCGGTGAAACATTTCTCTTCAAGAGTCATGTACCGGGATGTATCCTCGGCCATTGCGCCTGTGGAATCATTATCCCCTTCACCGCTCTCCTCGGTAAAAAGCGCATCTTCGGCATCTTCATCATCCCGGCTGATTCTTGGTTTATATATCAGCTTCTTGTCGGCCGCCTTACCGTACTGTGTATCCGGAAACGAATCGGCAAAGTAGGCATAATTATAATATAAAGACGAGTCGCCCGGACTTTCATAATTTTCAACCAGCCACAACAGGGCAAATTTGGCCTGGTTATTCAATGATGATCGAGGAAAACTGTCCGCCACCATTTGATAATAGTATTTGGCCGAGTCGATATTTTCCTCCTCAAAGACAAAATTTTCGGCCTTTTTATAGTACGATTCGGCATAACCGGTGTCGGCGATGGTCCCCCGCAGACCGAGCAGATCAAGCGCCTCCGGAATATAATCCGATTTGGGATAATCGGTCAGAATTTTTCTTAGAGTCGTGTCGAATGCCAGGGTGTCATCATAATAATCCCGCTTCATCATCGAGATAGCAATCAAAGCCTTCGGAGCGATATAGGAATCAGGAAAATTATCGATTATGAATTGAAACTCCTGTAGAGCCGAATCCGGTTTGTCAAGTTTGGTAAGATACAGCTCGGCCAGGAGATATTGCGTTTCGGCCGCCTTGTCGATTTCCTCAACGGTGGCGGTTGTATCCAGTCCCTTTTGGCCTATATATTCTTCCAGTTTACCGATATTTGTCGAATGTTCAAGGGCATCCTGATATATATCGCTGACCGAACCGGCCGATTTTGCTCTGTCATAATATTCCTTGGCCCTCTTATAATCCTCGTACTCGTATTGATAGATCAGTCCCAGGTAATAATTGGAAAGCGCCGCCTTGGGATGTCTGGGATACTCCAGGGCCACCTCCTCATAGACCTCCTCGGCCAGTGACAGGTCACCCTGCCACTCAAACCCCTGGGCAATCATCATCTTGATGGAGGGCAATGAATCGAAGTAAAATTCATTTTCGGCCAGTTTGTTGAAATATGTCATCCCGGTTTCGACATCATTGATATAATAATAACACTCGCCCAGTTTGAAATTAACAATGTAATTGTTATCCGTACTTAGTTCATGCTTGGCAAGATCAAGATAAGTATCAATGGCCTCATTGTAACGGAAGCGTTTAAATTGACCATTGGCTATAAACATCTTGGCCGCAATTTTATCATCATCATTGCCCAGTGAGTCGATTACGGAGCTGAAATAGGGCAGGGCCTTATCATATTCGTTCTGCTCGTAATAATATTCACCGAGGGACATGGCCGCTTCCGATTTGATTTTTTTGTCTTTGCCTTCGAGAAAGAGATCCTCGAATATCGCCATAGCATCATCCACGTCATCGAGTTTCAGTTTGGCTTTGGCCAGATATAACTGGGATTCCTTATAAAATTTGGATTCGGGGAAATTGGCGATCAGCTCACGGAATCTCTTTGAGGCTTTATGGTAATCTTGCGTATAATAGTGCGACACTCCGTTGACATACAGGGCGTCATCATAATATTTCGAATTAGGGTATTTTTCGATCACCTTTTCAGTTTTTTCGATAGCCGTCTTATACCGTCCGGTCCCGAATTTTATCCCCTTTTTCTCGGCATTTTTTCTTTTGGACTCTGCCTCGTTAAACGCCTTCTTGGCCAGATAAAAAGTATTATAGTAAACACACCCCGAGCCCACCGACAGGACCAGCATCAAAACCAGAAGTTTAATAAGTCGATTCATAATTCATATTCTGTATAAATCCATTGGTCAATCCGGCATCATAAAACGAGTCGACAGCCCTTTCAAACTCCGGGACGGTTATCCGCCGGTTTATCAATTCGTTGTCGACCGCTTTATAGGCCGGAAAATATTGGCTCATCAAAGATACATATATATCATTTGAGACCTTTTTTGCAAGGAATTTAAATATTCCGGCCGAACCGGAAATATCGGAGGGCAGCACCAGATGTCTGATCAGAACTCCTTTGATGGCCAGGTTT
>QNAH01000049.1 GCA_003641425.1 Candidatus Zixiibacteriota bacterium | reverse complement strand
CCGCCCCTCAAAATTCGGGATCTTCGACAAGCGGTGGGGCACCGAGTCGAACTGCGAAAAATAGATTCCCGCCTGCGCGGGAATGACAAAAAGATAACAGGGATGGCAAAAGGGAATCGGGAATGACGACAAGCGGTTGGCCGCCGGGCCATTTCATAAGTCCCCTCTCGAGAGGGGATTCAGGGGTGTGTAAACCAGACAGCGAGATAACACACCCCGCCCTTCGAAGACTCAGGGCACCCCTCTCTAGAGGGGTGAAAGAAAAATACGGTGAAAGAAATGTGAATGACATTAAAGAGCCTAACGACAAACATGAAACACCATAAATATCGTACTATAAAAACAATGATGATTTTGCCGTCGGGAAAAAATGTGATGTCGATACTCGCGCACAGGACAAAACAAAACCAATTTTTTATAATCTCGTGATAGCGATTATAGTACAACGAAAAAAATCGCTATTTTCGGCAAATTTGACCCAAAATCGTTATTGTTTTTATAGAAAAATTGCATTTCCCCACTTGAAGCAGGCGGCGGTGGACACTAATTTTTCTCCTGCTTGTCTTGACAATATCGCCGGAGAAATAGATATTATAGTTTTCATGGATCCGGCCATATCAGAAACGGTACGGCTCCATCAAAATATTCAATCTGAAAACAGGGTCGATATGGAAACCGTATATTCTCTCCTTTTCGTCACGGCCATTATTATTGTCATCCGGGCTATGATAGCAGTCCAGAACGAGATCAATGATCGCCGATTGATGAAAGAAGATGTCGATATTGAACGACAAAAAAAGGAAAAAGAACAGAGCCGAATTCCTTTCTTTCGATTAATATACTATAAATTCCTGGAATATTTCCGGACACGTGTTATAGACGATTTCGAGTCTATTGTCGATTGCGACGGTCCGGATTATGAGATGGAATTGAAATTTCACGTCCATCGCCGGCCGGTCAAAATCGTGATATATCTGTCCGGGGCCACCGAGGCAATCCTGGACAATATAGTTTTTTTGCATAAGGGTGAAGAAATCACAGGCAAGTATCGAAGCCGGACTTTTGCCAGGCGGGACGGGATCAAAGTGGTGACTTATGTCCCGAAGGTTACTCTGATGGACAAGATCATATTTCGGTTTGAAAAAACGGCGGACGTAAGGAGAATCGCCGTTCAAACACGCCTGATGAAAGATAAATTCGAAGATTATGAACTGTATCACTCGGCACTGGGATATTTCAGGACAGCCCAATATGCCGCGGCGCTCGAGGATTTCCTTCGGTACATGAAATTGGCTCCTCATAATCCGGATTTTCACCTGGTCCTCTGTCAGTTGTACATGGTTATGGAGAATCTCAAAAAGGCCGAGCAGCATGCCCTTCTGGCGGCAGTCAATGGCCGGGATGAAATAGGACTGGGATATTACAGGTCATTTCAAAGAGATCGGCTGTTTATGGAAACCAAGGAGATCGAAAGATTGAATCGGGAGGCCGATCAATGGGATCTTGATTATCAATACGGCACCATGACTTTGCTCAAACGCCAGGAGATCACCCACGGGCTTGACGGCTGGTATTTGCTGAAATCGACATTGGTATTAAAGCTTAGAAGATCGCTGGCGGCCCGTATGCGACGGAATATTCAGTTTGAATTCTCGAGCGGGAAATATTTGCTGACAACCGGATTGAGAATAATCGGCGCCGACGGGCACATTTTCGAATTGCCAAGGGAGCGGTTCACCTCCGGTGACAGCCCCGGCAAAAATATTTATATTACAACCCGGGATAACAAGGTCGGCACCTGGATCCTGCCCAATCTATCATCGGGTGATATAATTGAATTGCAGTTCCATCTCCTTTGCGACGAGGGCAGATCGACCGTGGATGGCAGAACAGATGGTTTCATCATACTGTCCCCTGCCGACTATTCATGCCCCACATTGTCCGGGATAATCGAGCATCTCCTGCCGCCCGACTGGCCGATAGAATTTAATATCGGCAATCAGCCCGATATAGTCAGGCGCCATGAGGATAGTACCGATGGGCAAAGATCGGTAAGTTTTCGTATTGAGAAATATATCCCGGTTAATAATATCGATTTTGCTTTCGAAAACTCCTTTTTGAATCCAATTGTAAGTTGCGGTACTGCCGGGAATACATGGGAAGGTATAGCCCGGGAAATATATAATCATTACACCGATAATTATGAAAAAGATGAATTGCCGCCGGTCCTGGCGGAGATAATTGAAAAAAGCGGCACGCCACGCAGGGCGCTTCGAAAAGCCTTTTACTGGGTCAGGGATAAACTTAAATATGCGTCAATCGGGTCGGCTCTCGGATATATCGGGAAACCGGGCCGGGCCGGGGCCATTGTCGAATCCGGAGTGGGTGACTGCAAAGATAAGTCATATCTTCTATTTCTCGTCAGTAAAAAGCTTGGACTCGAGGCGGAATTTGTGACGATATCTACCGAGAACGGAATCATCGTGGAAAATCTGCCCGCCGATCAGTTCGATCATATACTCCTCAGGGTCAACCTTGACGGACACTGGCATTACCTCGATGCCGCCAGCGCCTATGCTGTATTCGATTCAAATCCGGGTTATCTTCAGGGACTCAAAATCCTGGCTTTGAACGATGAAGGGACTATCGAGACAATTGACATTGATCCCCCGGAGAAGAATGTCCTCATTTTTACCGAGACATTTGAAAATATAAAAGCCGACCGGCTTCAGGGGACTTTTCATCTTCTTGCGGCCGGCAACGGCGCCAGACTTCTGGATGAAAACTGGAAGTGGCAATCGCTTCAGGCCCGCGATCACCTGCAGTCGGCGCAACTGGTCCTTCGTTCATTTTTGCCCAATATTCTCTTAAAATCTTACGACCGTCTTTCCCAGACCACTAATTCCGACACGTTCGAGGTCCTGGGGGTGCATAACCGCTGTCAGTTCTCGCCATTGGGTGAGCGCAATATCGGGATTATCGAATGGAACGACCCCAATCTTCCGCTGGACTACTGGCAGACGCTTCAGCTTGACCGGCTGTTTTTGTTCCATCAGACAACACATATAAATATAAATCTTATTTTCAGCCAGGAACTTAAAAACCGGATGCTGGACTATTCCGTACCGGTGTCGATGGGAAATGATATCTGTGATATTACATGCAAAACCAACATATCCAACGACAGTCTGACGGTCAGCCGAAATATTGTAATAAAGAAAAAATTTGTCGGACAGGATGAAATCCACCTTATACCCGAAATCATGACGGGTATGGACAAGGCGCTTCAGATGGCGTTATCATTCCGGCGTGATTAGACGGCACGAAAGTGGGGAGCAAATCATGACATTGTATGTAATTATCTGTACGGCACATAATTAATTTTAATTGACACCGGCGGCTGTCTAAATGATATTTAATTTTTAAAGATTCAACGGGAGAACATTATGTTTGTCGGTTTTGCCTTGCTTGTCGCCGGAGTGCTTCTGCTTTTGGCCGAACTGGATATTATTTCGGGCGGGTTCTGGGATTATTTCTGGCCGATTGTCCTGATCGCACTCGGCGCCAAAATCATTTTTGATAAGAAAAAACATATCGAGATTAAGTGACCCAAAAGCGTCCTCCCAAAAAACCGGTGTCATCAGGGGGAAAAACCGCTACTGATCAGAAGCCCCCGGATTTGACCGTCAATTTCCATCCTGACAAGCCCGGCTTGGAAAAATTTATGGGGCGGCTCGAGGCTGAGGTGATGAAGATCATCTGGACCAACGGCCCGATGACGGTCAAGCGCGCGGTTTATTTCATCAATAAAAAATACACTTACGCCTACACGACCATTATGACGGTTATGACCCGCCTGAGTGAAAAGGGTCTTCTCTCCCGCGAAAAGCAGGAACAATCGTATATTTACACACCGACCACCGACGAAAAACAATTCATAAAACTTGCCGCGGAAAAGATCCTGGCCGGACTGATGGATGATTACCGGTCGGTTACGCTCAACATTTTCCACCGTATCCGTAAAGCCTCGAAGAAGGCCGGCGGCTGATCCCGGGGCTTATTTACTTCTCGATTTTCCCGATATATAATATATGAGAAGAATTTGCCTGATATCGCTCCTGATGTCATTTTTTGTCATTGGCGGAATCTCCGGCGAGACTTATGACAACGCCGCGTGCGGCTGTGCTTTTGAACTTCCGTCCGGTTGGTCTGTCGATTCCTCGATTATGGACATATTGATAATAAAGGATGAGCTGTCCGACTCCGCCGACATAACGGTAGCGAAATACTATCTTGAGCGGGACAGCCAGATCAACTCCGAAGAGGCACTGGTTGAGGCCATTGCCGGGCTTTATCAGGAAATCGGTATCAAATCGGCCAATAGGGGGACAATCGGTTATTCTATAGATGGCGCCACCGCAGTTTTTGTTGCCGAGTTTAAGAGCCATGATGTGCAGACGGATATTATCCGGCACAATAAGCTGAAAGGTGTGCTCGCCCGATTGGCATCGGACAAGCAGGCATTATATCTGATCACCGCCTCGGCGGCGCCGGATATTTTCGAAAAAATCAGGCCGCGGATCGATACCCTGATGAATTCATTCACGATCACGGCTCCACTGGCCGACGAATTGTATTCCCGGCGCAGTTTTATGCCTTATTTGATGATCCTGCTGGTTATTGCCCTGACAGCCCTTTTCTATTCGCGTAACCGGCGCGTACAAAAATCCAGAAACCCGCTGGGGAAAGATTCCGGCAGTTTCTGGCGATGCGCTTCCTGCGGTCTGGTGAATCATATCGACAGCAACAATTGCAACCGATGCGGCAGGGAAAAAATCGCGGCCGATAAAATAAAAAAAAGCTGGCTATCGCTGTTGTAATTCCAGCAGAACCCCGCCGGTCGAGGCTGGGTGAACGAAGGCTATTTTTCTGCCGCCGGCTCCGATTTTCGGGGTTTCGTCGATAAGACGAAAACCTTTCGCTTTCATTTCACTCAGTTTTTTCTCGATATCATCGACCAGTATGGCCAGGTGATGCAGACCCGGACCTCTTTTTTCGATAAACTTTTTTATCGGGCTGGTATCATCGGCGGCCGCCAGTAATTCGATATGTCCTGAATCGGGATCATCCTTGGCGGCGAACATGGCCACTTTCACTTTCTGCTCGGCGACTTCCTCCGTCAGCGACGGCGGATAGCCGAGCATGTCAGAGAAGGCGCCAACCGCCCTCTCGAGATCTTCGACTGCGATTCCTATATGTGAAATATCAGACACTTCTAATTTCCCTTCTTTTCGGATTGCTCCCTTTTGACCGCCTCTTCGTAGGCCCGGATACGTTCCAGGTCCTCCAGGTGCTGTTCCCAATGGGACAAATATGGTTTTTTCCATCCTTCATCGGTGCGATAAACCGGAGAACGGTATGAGTGCCCCACCGGTTCGGGATCCATGGATTCATAGAACAGGCGGATATACGCCCATGCCGAGTCGCCGAACACCTTAACACTATCGACGACGATGTGGGAAAGTGAGTCATAGACATAATCGCGCACACGGGGATATTCCATATATTCGGTGAGCGAGATCAGGTCTTTATAATAATCAAACTCATTCTCGTAGAGGACGGTTTTATCGCCTTCTCTCATACGTTCGATATATTCGATAAACAGCGCCTCGATGGCAGCTTCATCGCCGCCATCGATTGCCGTAGCTGCCGTTTTTTGGTCTGCCGTTTTCTTGGCGGATTCTTCCCCGCCGCATCCGGCAATACAAAGAATTGCCACAAACAGGATAAAACAAGCCCTAAAGCACTTCATGATATTCTCCCCAGATATCTCTCAGGCAATTTGATATTTCGCCAAGCGTTGTGTAGCATTCGACTGCTTCAAGAACCGGGTATACGATATTGTCATTGCTTCGAGCGACTTTATCCAGTTCCTTCAGGCATTTGCCGACCCGACGGTTGTCCCTGTTTTTGCGCAGTTCTTTCAATCGTTTTACCTGCTCTTCTTCAAGATGCGGATCGACCTTGAGGATTTCCTCCATCGGCTCTTCTTTGTCTTTGAACCTGTTCACGCCGACCACGATCATTTCATCTTTTTCGATCATCCTCTGGAACAGGTAGGCCGATTTGGCGATTTCGTGCTTGAAATAACCGGTTTCGACGCCCTTGACAGAACCGCCCATATTTTCGATATCTTTCATGATTTCGAGTACTCTCTTCTCGATTTCATCGGTCAGATATTCGATGTAATAGGAACCGCCGAGCGGGTCGGCTGAATCGACCACTCCCGATTCGTATCCGATGATCTGCTGGGTTCTTAGAGCGATCTCGGCCGACCTTTCGGTGGGAAGACCAAGAGCCTCGTCGAATGAATTGGTGTGCAGTGATTGCGTTCCGCCAAGTACCGCCGCCAGCGCCTGGATGGTCGTCCGGACAATATTATTCTCCGGTTGCTGGGCGGTGAGGGTCGAACCGCCGGTCTGGGTGTGGAAACGAAGAAGCAGTGACTTTGGATTCTGAGCCTTGAAATGTTCCTTCATCAACTTTGCCCATATACGCCGGGCGGCCCGGAACTTGGCCACTTCTTCGAGCAGGTTGTTGTGCGAGGCAAAAAAGAACGACAGCCTCGGAGCAAACGAGTCGATTTCCAATCCCGCCTTCAGAGCCGCTTCGACATACGCCCGCGCATTTGACAGGGTGAAAGCGACTTCCTGGGCGGCACTGGCGCCCGCTTCGCGAATGTGATAGCCTGATATTGAAATTGTATTGAATTTCGGTAAATTATCCCTGGCGTAGGCGAAGATATCGGTAATCAGACGCATGGATGGTTCCGGCGGGTAGATGTATGTACCCCGGGCGATGAATTCCTTGAGGATATCATTTTGAATTGTCCCGGATATCTTATCCTGCGCGACGCCCTGTTTTTTGGCCACCGCGATATACATGGCCAGCAAAGCCACCGCCGTGGCGTTGATCGTCATCGAGGTGGACACTTTCCCCAGCGGGATCTTGTCGAACAAAGTTTCCATATCGGCCAGCGAATCGATCGCGACCCCGGTTCGGCCGACTTCACCGAGAGCCATAGTGCTGTCGGAATCGTAGCCTATCTGAGTTGCGAGATCGAATGCCACCGACAGACCGGTCTGACCATTTTCGAGCAGGTATCGGAACCTGTGATTGGTCTCTTCGGCCGTGCCAAATCCAGCATATTGCCGCATTGTCCAAAGGCGTCCGCGATACATGTTTTTATAGACGCCGCGGGTGTATGGGTAATCACCGGGGTGACCCAGTTCACTTCCGTCTCGGGAATCCTGATCCACCACGACCGGTATTTCGATACCGGATGTGGTAAAACGTTTTTCCTCTTCCATTTATTCAAACTCCACCAGTTTTTCGTTTTTGTCAACCGCGTTACCGGGGTCGGCAAAGACTTCTTTAATGGTTGCATCATACGGGGCTTTTATCATATTTTCCATTTTCATGGCTTCGATGATAACCAGTGTCTGCCCTTTGGCGACCGTGTCGCCCGGAGCAATCGCCGTTGAAAGCACCAGCCCCGGCATCGGTGCTTTGATAATTTTGTCCTCAGGCCCGTCAACGGCAGCGCCGGCCCGCTTCCGAAGCTCGGCCAGATCGTATGGTTCAGCCCGGACAATAACTTCTTTCCCCTCAAGGAAGATTTCAAGACCGTTCCCGTTACGGATTATATCCACTTCGGATGCCCGTTCATTGATCTTGAACAGAAATTTTTTATCCGATAGCTGATCCACCTTGACCAGATACCTGGATTCCCCATACTCTACCAGATATCCATCCGCCTGGCGGGTCAATTCGATGTCGTACTCGTCATCATCGACTGATACAATATATCTATTTCTCAGGTCACCCATATTTTCTATCTTCTTTTGCTCAATCCTTTTATACCTTCACGGCGATGGTAATGCACCCAGTTACTGCGGTATTCCCGTCGTTTTTTGAAGGTGGTCTGCACCTTCTGCCGGGTCATATATTCATAAACCACGGCCGCGATCGCCGCTTTCTCGCCCTGGTCAGCCTCGGCGCATTCGAATATCCTTTCGGGAAACTCGACGTCTATAAAATCGGTCGCGTAATCACCCATATGGAACCGCGGCGAGCGCATCACCGAACAACCAAAACCGACTGTTGTATGCACTCCGGATATTCTGTACTCCGACAGCGCCCGGAGCATCCGTTCGATTGCTTCTTTGCGGTCTCGTCCCCAGACAATCAATTTGGAAATAATCGGATCATAAAACATCGGTATTTCGGAACCGGCCACGACCCCGGAATCGACCCGGATACCGGGACCCGAAGGTTCGCGATATTCGGTTATAAGCCCGGTCGAGGGCATAAAATCCTGATGCGGATCCTCGGCATAAACACGGCACTCGATAGCATGACCGCGTGAACTTATTTCTTCCTGACTGATGGTCATCGGCCGACCCTCCGCAATACGGATCTGCTCCCGGACCAGGTCTATCCCGGTCACCATCTCGGTCACCGGATGTTCCACCTGCAAACGGGTATTGACTTCGAGAAAATAAAAATTCATATCCTGGTCGACCAGGAACTCGACCGTCCCGGCCCCCAGGTAGTCCGACTCGCGGGCGATATTGACGGCCGCCTCGCCCATGCGCTTACGAAGCTCTTGAGAAACTATCGGTGACGGTGACTCCTCTATCACTTTCTGATGTCTCCGTTGTATGGAGCATTCGCGTTCACCGAGATAGACAGCGTTGCCGTGCGAATCGGTAAGGATTTGTATTTCGATATGTCTCGGTTTTTCGAGATATTTTTCAAGATAAACGCGGCCGTCACCGAAAGCCGATCCGGCTTCACGTATGGCCGACTCCAGAGACTCGGTCAGATCAGATTCGGACCTGACAATTCTCATTCCCTTGCCGCCTCCCCCGGCCGCGGCTTTGATCAGCACCGGGTAGCCGATTTCCGCCGCTTTTTCGGCAACGATTTTCATATCGGTATTATCAAACTTGGCTCCGGGTACAACCGGCAGGCCCGCTTTTGTCGCCATTTGGCGTGCGGCCAGCTTGTCGCCCAATAACGCAATCGTTTCCGGTTTCGGCCCGATAAAAATGATTCCGTTTTTTTCGCACAGTCTGGCAAATTCGGCATTTTCGGCCAGGAAACCATAACCGGGATGAATCGCTTTGACATCCGCCTGTCTGGCAATTTCTATTATTTTTTCCTGTTTAAGATAACTTTCCACGGACGGCGACGGCCCGACATGATAGGCTTCATCGGCCAGCCTGACATGATAAGCGGTTTTGTCGCAGTCGGAGTAAACGGCGACCGACCTTATCCCGGCATCGTGGCAGGCTCGCATCACGCGGATAGCGATTTCGCCCCGGTTGGCGATCAATATTTTACTGGCAAGCCGTTCCATATCTGATATGTACTATAGCGGTATGTTTCCATGTTTTTTGGCCGGGTTGGTGTCTTTTTTCGATGCGAGCATCTCGAAAGCGCGTATCAATCTCGGCCGTGTTGTTTTCGGTTCGATGATATCGTCAAGATAACCCCGCCCTGCGGCAATAAACGGGTTGGCGAACTTGTCGCGGTATTCTTCGGTTTTCTTATCGACTGCCTGTTCCTTATCCTCAGCCTCGGAAATCTCTTTTTTCATAATTATCTCGACGGCCCCTTTCGGGCCCATCACGGCGATCTCGGCAGTCGGCCAGGCGTAATTCATATCGCCGCGAATATGCTTGGAGTTCATAACGTCGTATGCGCCGCCATAAGCCTTGCGCGTGATAACGGTTACTTTCGGTACCGTCGCTTCGCAGTAGGCGTATAGTAATTTTGCACCATGCTTGATGATCCCGCCATGCTCCTGATCGGTTCCGGGTAAAAATCCGGGGACATCCTCGAAAGTCAAAATCGGAATATTGAAAGCATCGCAGAAACGGATAAACCGCGCCGCTTTCATCGACGATTTAATATCCAGGCATCCGGCCAGCACAGCCGGCTGATTGGCAATAATCCCGATCGAATATCCTCCCAGCCGGGCGAAGCCGACCACTATATTCTGCGCAAAATCAGCATGCACCTCGAAGAAATCATTATCATCAACCACCTTGCAGATGACATCCTTGATATCGTACGATTTATTTGGATTGTCGGGCACGATTGTATTCAAAGATTCGTCCATCCGATCGACCGGATCGGCTGTCTCGACATAAGGCGGGTCTTCAAGATTATTCTGCGGTATGTAACTTACCAATTTCCGAAGACAACCGATCGCATCGGCCTCATTGGCGCAGGCGAAATGAGCCACCCCGGAGGTCGTGGCATGGGTATCGGCGCCGCCGAGTTCCTCGGACGTTACCTGTTCATGTGTCACTGTCTTGACCACATTGGGTCCGGTGACAAACATGTACGATGTCTTTTTGACCATCAGCGTAAAATCGGTGATGGCCGGGCTGTAAACCGCGCCGCCGGCGCAGGGTCCGAGGATAACCGATATCTGGGGCACGACTCCCGAGGCCAGGGTATTGCGCAGGAAAATATCAGCATAACCGCCCAGCGAGACGACTCCTTCCTGTATCCGTGCGCCGCCGGAATCATTCAATCCGATCACCGGCGCACCGACTTTCATCGCCATATCCATGATTTTGCAGATTTTCTGTGAATTGGCCAGCGACATCGAGCCGCCGAATACTGTGAAATCCTGTGAAAACACAAATACTTTACGACCGTCGATGGTTCCGCACCCGGTGACCACTCCGTCACCAAGGATTCTCTTTTTATCGAGCCCGAAATCGGTGCTTCGGTGGGTGACAAACATATCGAACTCCTCGAAGGAGTTCTTGTCCAGCAGGAGTTCCAAACGTTCCCGGGCTATCAGTTTACCCTTTTCATGCTGGGCATCGACTTTTCTCTGTCCGCCCCCGAGTTGTGCCTCGCGGCGCATTGACTCGAGCATTTCCAGTTTTTCTTTTAGATCCATAATTTTTCCCGACCGGTTAGAACTTTTCCCTGAGTCGCTGTGATCTATTCGATTTTATTTACGCTAATCTTTTTGCCGTCCCGGTTTATTGCCCCTATTTTTATATCGATATCATGATCGAACACGATGGCATGTTTTTTACCCGCCAGTTTATCCAGAAGCCCTCTTTTAACAGCCATCGTTTTGAGAGGATCGAGATCAACCGCGGCCACATATGGGATCCTGATATGATGTGATGACGGAACGATATCGGCATAATACACCACGGTGGTATCTCCCGAGACCGCTTCGATGGCCATGTGTCCCGGTGTATGTCCCCCGGTGAGAATGACTTTAACGCCCGGTAAAATCTCTTCTTCACCGTCGATCAGTTCCATTTGTCCCGATTTTTCGAGTATCTCCAGCCT
>QNAH01000048.1 GCA_003641425.1 Candidatus Zixiibacteriota bacterium | reverse complement strand
TTTCAACCCGGCCTTTATCTATCTGGAATTTCTTGTATTTTCCGATCGGGCGGTCAAGCCATTTGCGGTACAGGTCAATCTGAGACAGGGTCTTGGCAATTGCCTCCGGAAACTGATAAACAGGGATTCCCTTGTTTTTCAAAAAGTCAATCGCCTGCGAACCTTCCCCCGCCCCCATAAAGCAGGTTACGACTGTCTTTTTTGTACCCTTAATGCCTTCCAGAATCGAATTGGCCACATCCATTTGATCAATGGTTACCGGCGGAACAAAGATCGGCATAATAGTATCATAATTCTTATCGTTTTTTACTACATTGAGCGCGGATTTAAACTGGTGGCCACCGGCTCCGGCAACGAGGTCCAGCGGGTTATTGACATCCCCCTGACCGGTAAGAGCTGCTTTTAGTTTCTTTTTTGTTTCGCCGGCATAAGGCGGCAACTGCATGCCAAGACCTACCAGAGCATCGGTGGCTAACAGAGCCGGGCCGCCGGCATTGGAAACGATGGCAACCCGGTTGCCTTTTGGAATAGGTTGGTTAGCCATTGCCGAGGCGACATCGAACATCTCTTCCACCGATGAAACCCTGATAACGCCGCATTGATCAAAAAGGGCATCGACGGCGACATCAAGTTCGGCCAGAGCGCCGGTATGTGATGATGCGGCTCTGGCTCCCTGAATGGTTCGGCCCGATTTAACCGCAATAATTGGTTTTGTCCGCGAAATCTCCCGTGCGATTTTCGTAAAACGGCGGGGGTTACCGAAATTTTCCAAGTATAACAGAATGACCTCGGTCCGGGGGTCATCTTTCCAAAACTCAAGGATATCGTTAGCCGAAATATCCGCCTTGTTGCCAATCGAGGCAAACATCGAGAAGCCCAGA
Organism: Candidatus Zixiibacteriota bacterium; assembly: GCA_003641425.1. Taxonomy (GTDB): domain Bacteria; phylum Zixibacteria; class MSB-5A5; order GN15; family PGXB01; genus PGXB01. Next base: position 10,522 of record QNAH01000048.1, on the reverse strand, counting down.
CCAAGCTGCCGGGCATGGTTCATGATCGCCTCGCCCAATCCCCCGGATTGAGAAATAAAACCGACATTTCCGGGTAAGGCGGCGGTTTTCCCGAAAGTACAGTTAAGGCTGTGTTCAGGATCGGTGTTGGCGACCCCGTAGCAATTGGGACCAATCATCCTGATTCTGTATTCTCGGCATATTTCGAGAAGTTGATTTTCAAGTTCAATACCCTTGCCACCCACTTCCTTAAATCCGGCTGAAATAACGACCATTCCCCTGACGCCTTTGAGTCCGCATTTTTCGGCGACACCGGGTACCGATTCCCTCGGAATCACCATTATGGCCAGATCGACCGCATCGGGGACATCGAGAATTGTGGAATAGCACTTTATGGAATGAATCACGTCGTAATTCGGGTTGACCGGGAAAACCTTCCCGTTAAATTCGTTAATAATCAAATTATGCAGTATTTCGCGACCAATTGTCCCTTTTCGGGCGGAAGCGCCGATAACCGCCACTGATTTGGGTTGAAATATATATTCCACGCCGTTCATTTTCGGTTCCTTTCCAAAGCCGTTTTGACCGCTTTATCTCGCGTACCGGTGATCCTGCTATTACTCCGTGATGTATTTGCTTTTCAAACAATCATTTATACGGGTGGTTGTCAAGTATAATTTGGGTTGGGATTTATGGTCTAAAAAGAAGCGTCCGAAGCCGATTCGTCGATTTCGGCAGATGGAAAATAGACGTCAGGAAAAAAAATGTTCTGTACATGTTATTTTTTTCAAAAAAGGGCAAAAAACATTTCCATTTTTTATTTTTTTTATTATAATTTCAGTTGACCTAATATCCCTCCCAAGACGGTGTCGTTGTTTTTCGACGGCACCGTATATTTTGGGTGAAAACAAAAAAATACGATGAAAGTTGTCACATTAATCGGGCGTAAAAATACAGGTTAAGCACTTACCTTTTATGTATTTTATACTGTTTTTATTATTGACAGAAATAGGGTTGGACAATATATTAAATTATCTTGCAAATTACCTCACTTGCTGATGAAATTTCAGCGTTGGTCGGGCAGTTTAAATGGGCCGTGGGTTTTTTGATGCCACAGGCTGCTGTTATGTTACTTCAGTAGTTAAACGAGATGATAAAATATTATTGAGTTTACAGGAGTTGACTTTAACCCAATTCAATTAAATCGGAGTATTGAAGGGAGGTGGTTGCGACTTAAGAGAAAGGTATTCAGAGGCTATTTAATTAGTTTCTGAGGATTTTCTTTATTGTTTAGTGAATAACTATTCTCTCAGGAGATAAGTTGGGAACTTTAAGTTGAGGTCTTCGAAAGGAGAAAAAGAATGACAAAGAGATTATCGGCGATTATCGTACTCTCCTTTGTAATTGTAGCCTTACTGGCATTGAGTGCGTTTGCTGCGAAGACTGCCGATAACGACGTCTGGAAGCACAGGGAATATATCACCAAGAATTCCAAGGCGAAGCTGGCCGGCGGTGAGCATTATATCGGCACTACCGCCCCGTACAGCGATGGCACCACATCAGCTTTAGGCTTTGACGGCACTGAAGCATCTGCCTCTCCGGGATATCAAGTTGGTATTACGACCTATGATCTTCAGAGTAACTGTCGTATGAATCGTCAAATCGACTGGCGTTCGACTCAGAAGATGCACATGATCTGGATGAAATCGACTATTTTTGATCAGAACTCTCTGGATCGTGGCACCGCTTATGAAGTTTATGACCCGGATGACGGCGATTTTGTCTTTGCAGGTCCCGGCGGCGGCTGTGAGATTCACGCTTTCGGCGGCCCGGGTGTCAATTATTCGGGTTATGTCGGTCTGGACATTGACACCGAGGGTAAAGTTGTAATTGGCAACCACCATGACGAAGGCGCCGGTTATGCGACCACGGTATGGTATGACTTTGATGAAGCGGCGTGTTTCTTCTCGCCTTATAAGAGAAGAGTCCCTGATTCTACCATGAAGTATTGCGTATCCCCTGCCGATGTTGCCCTTGGCGATTATGAAATGATCTGGCCTTCGACGGAATATCAGGTCTGGGATGGAGATACTGTGACTCACGTCTTCTCGCAGCAGTCTGAAGACAAGGACCCTGAGCCTTCAGTTATCGCTTATTTCAGAAGAGTTGGTTCAGACACGCTCGGTTCGTGGGATTATCCTCCCATGGTAGTAGATACTGTACCGGTTATCGGTCAGTCGGTAACGGCCTCGCGCGTCAGCGGTAAGGTCGCCCTGGTCTGGCAGGCGCCTCCGGGTGCATATCCCGGCGACCCGGAATCCATGGATCGCGATTGGATTGATCCCGGTCTTGGTGTCAACCAGAGAACCAATGATATTTATTACTTGATGTCAACCGATATGGGTGCGTCCTGGGGTTCAAAGGTCAACTTTACGGCATATGACTCCACCAAGGGCGGTTACCTTGCTCACGGTGATCAGTCGGTATTGATCGATTCCCAGGATAAACTGCATGTCCTCTGGCCGGCTCGTATTATTGATCCGCCTGGTGCGGACGGTGGTCTTGGAGATTACACATATTTCTATGGCTCACGTATGCTCCACTGGGATGAGGTCACCAATGAAATCAGAACGGTAAAAGATGCCAACTGGGATATTACCGACAATGCTATTAACGACAGCACCTGTACCGGCGGCGCCTGGAACGAAATGAGTCTCGGCAAGCCGATGCTGTCGGAGTGTGACGGCAAATTCTATGCTGTCTTTGTTCAGTTCCTCGATCTCGATCACGGTATTTTTAACGATTGTGCCGCATTGAGATGGGGCGGCGCAGGATACAGCGGAACTGCCAATGCCGAGCTGTATATTTCGGTTTCCGATAACTATGGATACAACTGGGATATCGCGCGTAATCTGACCAATACTCCGACTCCGCTTTGCGATACGTCGGGCGTCCCGTATGAATGCGAATCGGATCATTATCCGTCCGTTTCTCGTTTTGGTATGCTCAATGACGGCGCCGATTTCGACCTGATTCCGGTCGTCGATCCGTCAAACGGCGATTATACCGGCGATTATTATCTTGATGTTCTTTACATGAACGATAAATTCCCGGGTTCGGTTATGCAGGATGCCGGTATTTGGACCACCAATAACATCCAATGGTTCCGTGTTCCGTGTATTGATCCGGTCCCGAATCCTGTTCTCGCTTATTCGCCTCAGGAAATCAGGCCGCCCACCTGGACCAAACCCGGTATTCAGCTAACCGATACGGTTAAGCTCGAAAACGTCGGTAATGCTCCGTTGACAGTTACCTCGATTTCCACGATCGAAGTCAACGGCACCGCCGGATGGCTTGGAGTGGAAGCCGGAGTGGAAGGCGGAATGACGATTTCACATCTGTCACCGAACTTCACTGAATTTGAGATGTATCTCAATGCCGGTGGAGCGATTGCGACCGGTCCGGCGGGAGGCAGCGGGTACATTGTGATCGAATCAGATGCGATCGGCGGCAGCACCGATTCAATTAAAATCGAGTTGATCGTAGCCGATACCGTTCAGTTCCCCGATGAGATGGATGTACACACCGATTGTCTGCGGCTGGTATTTAACAATGCCGGTAACTTCGGCAGCAGCGGCGGCGAGAACGGCAACGGCGGATACAACATGAACTTCTTTGACGACTGTGATACCACGGATAACACTTCCGGCGCCGACGACCATGCCGGAGTATATCTGTATGACGCCAGCCCGTTCTTCTGCTATGATGACGGCGGTACCCCGGTAATGAATCTTTACATGTATGATGCCGACTGGCTGTCAGACGATGGTTTCCGCCCGCTGGCCGGACCGACTAAGGATTCGACCACCCATGCTGATTATCAGTATGGCTATTCGGGTCAGTATGTATCCCATGACTCCAATATTGTTATGGAATGCGAATACTTCGCTCCGATTGGCGGAGATTGCGAATTCATAGTCATGAAGCAGAAGTATATTAACAACTCCGATAATACTTATAATGGAGTATTTTTCGGTGACGCTATGGACTGGGATATTCCTTCGGATTCCGGCAGTGAAAACGGCTCGGATTTCGATGCTACCCGTAATCTGATGTATTGCTACGGTGCCGAATATGAGGCCGACAGCCTTCCTAACCAGGATTGCGTCCTTGCCGATCAGCGCCTCGGCGGTATGTCTTTCTACGGCGGATACAAGCTGCCGCATTGGGACAGTCTTACGCAAAGATTCACGGCTCCGCGCGCCATGTGGACAAGGTCAAACATTTCTTATGTCTATCCTGAAGGCGGTCTGCAGGCCGACGAGATGTATCCGTTATTCAACAGTATCACCGGTTATTCAGTGTTCCAGGCTGAAGATCCGACTATGGAAGATTCGCTGTATCAGGATCTTCACATGATTGCAGTATTCACGCAGTATGACATGGCTCCCAACGACACTATGGTATTTGTCAAGATTCTGGCGTCTGAATATAACGAAGGCGTTTCAGGAATGGAAGCCACAATCGATGCGGCTCGTGACTGGATCGCGGCTCGTCCGGAAATCTTCACCTGGCCTGAAGTGGGTGAAGAACCACCACCGCAATGCTGCTGTGATTTCCCGGGTGATGCCAACAGTACCAATAGTATCAACATTCTTGATGTGACTTACATCATTAACTATCTGTATAAGGGCGGTGCGGCTCCTGAATGTCCGGCTGAGGCCGATCCGAACGCTACTTGTTCGATCAACATTCTCGACGTGACTACCATTATTAACTACCTGTACAAGGGTGGTGCGGCGCCACAATGTCCTGATCCGGATTGCTATCTCTGTGATGCACCATAATCTGAATGATTAGTGACCTTTTAAAGGAGCCGCCGCAGGGCGGCTCCTTTTTTTATATATAAAAAAAGGCCGGCAGTCATTCTGCCGACCCCTTGCGTGAGGTAGGGATAAGAGGGAACTAGGAGGACTCATTGTCCTCGGGAAGTCTGAGCATTTTTGTTCCGTCGATATAGTCAGTCAATTCGACCTTGTCTATTCTCATCAACTGATGCGTAATCTGCATTATCTTGACAGCGGCCTCTTCGATATCTTTCAGTTTTGCTTTCAACATGCGATCGTTCTCACTCAGCTGATCATCCGGTTTCTCCAACTCCGGCCGCTGGCGGGGAAAGAGCTGGACAATACCGAGAATTGCCTGCAGAGGATTGTTGATACGATGATTGACGGTGGTGGCGGTAGCCATGACTGCTTTCAGTTTTTCGTCCTCGATGACATCATCCAAACCGGCCGCCATAACCGATACCGACAGGGCCGCCGCAAGTGTCTCGAGAAATTTATCTTCTTTGACAAGTGAACCGACACCGGCCTGCAAACCTACAACGGCGCCAAGTATCTTACCGCCTTTTTTAAGCGGCAGAGTGAAACTTGAGATTGGCTGTTCGCCTCCGAATGAGACATAAGCGGAGAGTAACTGCCGATTTTTCCTCAGATTCATATATATATCGTCTTCAAGTTCGGCAAGGAGTTTCTGCTGGATATCGTTCTCGGCAAAAGTGACCGTCAGGATCGGATTAAACCGGTCATCCCACAGGATCATGGTTCCCGCCGTGAGTCCGATCAGAGCGGCTGTTTTCCTCAACGCCAAATCGGCGGTGACGGCTGGTTTATCGCCGGCCGACGCTGAGAGAGCGATCTCCCTCATTATTTCGAACTGATCAATATAATCTTCTTTTTTCAAGTCACTACACCTCGCAAGGCATTTTACGCAAAAGGCGTGCCCTTATATCAGATTAAAGATAGGCAGTTATCTTGCCGGAAGGTAAACTATCGACCTGTAATCACTAATCAGCCGGTGGATTACGGTTGGGCGCCGATTAATAGATACAGGGCTTCCGGCAGGCGCGGAAAAAATATGCAAAGCTCTTCACACTTGTGACAACGGAATTTGCATTCCTGCTTGACAACAAACAGGTTAGATGTTAAATTCAGTTTTTTTCAGGAATGGGGAGATATGATTGAAGATTATTTGATAAACGACAATTGTGGCGTTTTCGGGATAATCGGGACTCCCAGGGCGGCGGAACTGACCTATTTCGGTCTTTATTCGCTTCAGCACCGGGGCCAGGAATCGGCCGGAATTGTCACTTCCGGCAACGGTGGAGTTAATATTTACAAAGGAATGGGTGAGGTCAGCGAGGTATTTTCTCAGCGAAAGACAATTGTACGCTTGCGGGGTCGATTGGCTGTTGGGCACACCAGGTATTCGACGACGGGGGCCTCTTCCCTGACCAACATCCAGCCGCTACTTATTACCAATCGGAGCCAGAAACTGGCCGTGGCCCACAATGGAAATTTGACCAACTCTTTTCTCCTAAGACAGAAGCTGGAAAAATCCGGTTCGATATTTCAAACCACATCCGACACAGAATTGTTTTTGCACCTGGCCGCACTGTCGAATAAAAGAACGTGGTTCAATCGGATTTGTGACGGGCTGACCAGGGTAGAAGGATCATATTCGCTTTTATTTATGACAGAGAATTCCATAATAGCGGCCCGTGACCCTCTTGGATTTCGGCCGCTTGCCCTTGGCCGCTGCAACGGCAGCTATGTCATCGCATCGGAGACTTGCGCCTTTGATATTATAGGCGCCAAATATATCCGTGACATCGACCCGGGAGAAGTTCTGGAGATTACTCTTGACGGGCAGATGCGTTCGAAATACCCGTTCAAGAAGCATAATCATGCGTTTTGCATTTTTGAGTATATTTACTTTTCACGCCCGGATTCGATTGTTTTCGGTGAAAATGTGGACAAAATACGGCGTCGCCTGGGCCGGCAACTGGCCAGGGAACATCCTGCCGATGCAGATATAGTCATCGCGGTCCCGGACTCGGCGACAACGGCAACGATCGGTTATTCCGAGGAATCCGGGATCAAATATGAGATCGGACTGATAAGAAACCATTATGTCGGTCGAACCTTTATCGATCCCGAACAAAAAATCCGTGATCTCGATGTCAAAGTAAAATTCAATCCTGTTCGCGGTGTATTGAGAGACAAACGAGTGGTCGTGGTCGATGATTCAATCGTTCGCGGGACCACCTCAAAGAAGCTGGTCAAGCTGATCCGTTCGGCCGGGGCCAAAGAAATACACCTGAGAATATCGTCTCCCCCCATTGTTTCACCATGCTTCTTCGGTATCGACATGCCAACTCGTGAAGAGCTGATCGCATCTTCGATGTCGATAAAACAGATCGAGAAGTATCTCGAGGTCGATTCGCTTGGCTATCTTTCGATTCCGGGTATGGTGGGAATGCCTTCATTGCCCGAAGGCGATTTCTGTGTAAGTTGTTTTTCAGGCAGGTATCCGCTGAAAATCGAGAAAAATCAAAATAAACTGCGGCTTGAAAAGGTGTGAGCCCGGCCTCTAATTTCTGCTTGTTCTTCCGATAATCTGAAAAAACAGTCATTGACAAGAATGCGTCTGCTGGTATATTGTAGTTACGCCAGTTACTCGCTTAAATGTTACAGAACCGTGTTATATTGACCGTATTACTGAAAAAAGTGGAGGAACAATGAATCGACATGTTCTTACTTTTCTTCTTTTCGCCGCCTTTTTTGCAATATTAAACCTCACTCCAGTTTCATCGACATATTCCAGTCGATTGGAAACCAACGACAGCGGCCGCATGGCCCTTATCCCCCGTCAGGAACCAGACAAACCGGATGCGGTAAAAGTCTCACCAAAGGCCGATATAACACGTGTAATAGTCAAATTTCGTGAGGGAAGTGATGTCCGCCTCCGTGGTAATCAGCTGATATCTCTCAAAGGGCAGTCTTTAAAGGAGGTCAACGGCCTTATCCGCCCGTATTTCAATGGACGTCTAAACAGGCTGGTAAATAAAAGTGAAGAATCACTCAGTAAAGATAAATATATTTATGAGCTTCGATCCGGTCAACAGCTGGCGGATTTCAATCTTTATTATACTCTTGACATCACCGATAGCCAAGAAGCCGAGACGATGGTTAATCTGCTTAACCGGCTTGATATTGTCGAAATCGCTTACGTGGAACCGCGTCCGGAACCGGCGGGAGATATCGATCCGCCAACCGACAATTACGTCCCTTTTCAATATTATCTGACGGCGGCTCCTATCGGGATCGATGCGGTATATGCCAATACGCTTCCCGGCGGCGACGGCACCGGGGTGAAAATCATAGATATCGAAAATTACTGGAATGAGACTCATGAGGATCTGGAAAGGGCGCTGGGTGCCACAATCGGTCAAGGCAACAGTAAATCCGGTGATCACGGTACAGCAGTGCTCGGTGAGATGATCGGAGGCGATAACGGATATGGTATCACCGGGATATGTCCGGGGGCCGATATTGGCATGGTGTCCTCCGCTTATAACGGCAGTGCCGGCGCCATGCTGACAGCAATCGACAACCTTGAACCAGGCGATATCATGCTTATCGAACTGCATTCGCCGGGACCGCGATATGACTTCGAGATACGTCCGGATCAACGGGGATATATCTGTCTGGAGTACTGGCAGAGTCAGTTTGACGCGCTTCAATATGCCTGGGCCAAGGGCATTATTGTCGTTGAAGCCGCCGGTAACGGTGCTGAAGATTATGATGATGCTCTCTACGGACAGTTGTTCGATACGACTTATCGGAATTCTCATGCGATCATGGCAGGTGCCGGGGCTCCTCCAAGCGGAAATTATGGAACCGACCGTTCACGGCTCGATTTTTCAAATTATGGCGAACGTGTCAATTTACAGGGATATGGACGCGAGGTTTTCACCACCGGGTATGGCAGTTACTGGGATGGCGACGGTGATACCAATCAATATTATACAGGTACGTTTTCCGGAACATCATCGGCCTCCCCGATTGTAACCGGAGCGGTGGCCTGCCTTCAAGGGTATTATAAGAACCAATACGGCGTCCCTTTCGATGCCGATTATGCCAGAAGTCTTTTGAATGCCACAGGATCGGCCCAGCAGGGCAATATCACCGAGCATATCGGTCCCCGCCCCGATCTGGCCGCGGCTATGGCGGCAGTAACGGCACCGCCATCGTTATATACGACGCCTATTTATATTGACACAGTTATCGAAACACCAACTTCAATAGCTGTTCCCGTGTGGCTTCACAATCGTTCCGGCAGTTATGATATAGATTTCAGTTTAATCAGCAACGACAGCCTGTTAAAGACGGCCAATTGGCTCGATGTCACGCCGGTCAGCGGAACGGTGATTCAGAATGATTCATTATTGCTTACGGCGACACTGGACGCCACGGTGCTTGAAAACATGATCAACACCTACAAAGGAATAATCGAAATAAGCTGGGGGGTATCCGGCGGAACTCTGGATTCAATGTCGCTGGTACCGGTTTTCCTTGAGGTTCCATGCATGCCGGAAACGACCTACACGGTTACTTCGACAGGAGACCTTGAAGATCCGGAATACGGATGGATAGAGATCAAGGATATCGGGACCAAGATTTCTTCCGTAGAATATTACAACAATTACGCCGCGAATCCGCTCGATGACGGTTCGGCCGGTCCAATTGCCCTGCCGTTCGATTTTCCCTTTTATGACTCGCCCGTAATGTACGATCAGATCTATATAGGTGTCAACGGCGGGATTTCATTTACCGATGAAGATGTCAACAGCGGCGGTTATTTCAGCAATTTTGATATTCCGGGTACACCATTCAGTACTTTTTTAAGTGTTTTCTGGAATGACCTGATACTCGGTGAAAGTCAGGGTGGTATTTACTATTATCATTCGCCCACCAATGATACAACCATTGTAGAATGGTATCATATTGGTAATTTTAATGGGGCTTATGACACTCTGACCACTTTCGAAGTGATATTGACCTCGAACGGCAATATCAAATATCAATATAAGGATGTCGGCCAGACGGGTTTAAATTCGACCGCTCTTATAGGTTTAAGCGCTGAGGGGTGTGTCGCCACGCCATATTTCGATACCGGCATACCGGCGGAGAATATTGTCGATAACGAGAGCGCCATTAAATTTGCAGTGGCACCCGATCCGGCACCGTCGGGCGATGCCGATGGCAGCGGCGGCATAAATATCCTTGATGTGACATTTATAATAAATTATCTATATGGTGGCGGATCCGCATCCGATCCGATTCAAAAATCCGATCCGGACTGCAGCGGCGGTGTCAATATTCTGGATATCTCATACATTATCAGTTACCTGTATAAGGATGGACCGGTGCCCTGCTATTATCAGCTATAAGATGCCAAATCAAAAATAAAAGCCGCCAGATAAGGGCGGCTTTTATTTTATCAGAGATATTTTTTTAAATAAACGGGAACGTGCACATTCGTGTCAGTTCCAGCCAGTATCCCGGCAGAACACCAAGCAGGAGCGTCCCGGCGGCGGTAATGAGTAGAACGAGAATCAAAGCGGGATTGAGAACGACCGGTTTGAATTCCTCATCGGTCTTACCGAAGTAAGATACAACGACGACTCGCAGATAGT
>QNAH01000047.1 GCA_003641425.1 Candidatus Zixiibacteriota bacterium | reverse complement strand
TTAATGATGAACCATCAAAAGAGCCGTACCTGAACATGCCGCAGATCTACGTCGATGGAATTCTGAACCTGGGGTCATTCATAAAAAAAGAAAACAACATGATTAATCCCTTTGTCAGAGCCGGTGTCGGCATCTATCCCTGGAAACTCACTGAGGATGATGTCACTGGAGATGCTGTCCGTTTGGATAATAATGAAGAATTTAAAAAGACAAGCTTCGGTTTGAATTTCGGAGCAGGTTTGGAGTATTTCGCAACACCTGAGCTGTCGCTGTTTGCCGAAGGCAAGTTCCATTATGTTTTTACGAAGGATGAAGACAAGTTTGGTCCCGACTTCGATGACACCGGCCATATCGGCGTCACTGCCGGTTTGACATACTACTTCCCGATTACAACACAATGAGTCTACTCTATCCTGGCAGGAAGGGCGGCTTCCCCTCGGCCGCTCTCCCTCCGGGAAGTCTCAAATTCGGTCCGTGTGATCCGCTCTTCCCCAAGACATCGGTTGTGCAATCCGAGGATGGATTCAGTTTTGAAGTGCAGGGTATTAAAGCCGAATTTTGGGCCGGAGGTAACAGCATTAGAGATATACTCAAAAGGCGATCTGAAGATGCTGGCCTGCCTTATTTCAATCCACATTCATTTCGTCATGCCGCCTGTCAATTGGCCCTGCGATATAGCAGAACACCTGAGGAATTTAAGGCACTCAGTCAGAACTTTGGACATGAAGCGGTAACAACCACATTAAGAAGCTATGGAACATTGGATGATCAGAGGGTAAATGATGTTCTTTCAAAAATAGATTTCTCCGGAGAACGAACCGGAAATAACAAAGATTTTTCAATTGAAGATTTGGAAGAATTTGTCAGAATAAAGAAAAAACAGCTTGACAAATGATATATTATGATATACTATGTAGTATGGATGATTTGATTCAACAACTGGAAGATTATCGACTTGAGCACAAGATTACTCAGGTGGAATTAGCCAAAAAATTGGATGTGACTTTCGTAACAGTCAGCAGATGGCTTAATGGACATACAAAGCCCAATAAGATTCAGTCTTATCATATTAAAAAGCTTCTCTCAAAAAGGAGGGATAGCAAATGAAGTGTGTCATTTATGCAAGGGTCTCCTCAAAGGAACAGGAAAAAGAAGGGTATTCAATCCCATCTCAGCTTAAACTACTCCGGAAATACGCTACGGAAAAGAAAATCATTATTGATGAAGAATTCGTTGATGTGGAAACGGCAAAGGTTACCGGTAGAACCGGATTTAACAAAATGATTACGCATCTAAGGTGAAATCCTAAGGGAAAAGTAATTCTCGTCGAAAAAACGGATCGTCTGTATAGAAACATAAAAGACTGGGTCACTCTTGATGAATTGAATGTTGAGATTCATTTCGTAAAAGAGAATTTCATTCTATCTTCCGAATCAAAATCTTCCGAGAAATTTTTGCATGGCATTAAAGTCTTAATGGCCAAGAACTATATTGATAATCTTTCCGAAGAAGTCAAAAAGGGCCAAATTGAAAAAGCGGAACAAGGTGAATGGCCATCGAGGGCACCGGTTGGGTATATTAACAATAAGGAAACTCATTGTATTGAACCTGATCCCCAAAAAGGACCGTTTATAAAAAGGTTATTTGAATGGTATGCCGCTGGAGAATACTCTCTGAAGTCATTAGCATTAAGGGCAAAGGAGTCAGGATTATTTTCACGCAATTCACAGACAATAAATAAATCCGGGATTCATAGGATATTGAAAAACTCTATATACTATGGTGAGTATATTTGGAAAGGCAAACGATATATTGGCAATCACCAGCCCTTGATTGCGAAAGAATTGTTTGATCGGATCCAGTCGGTTTTTGATCGGGCTAATCATCCAAGAGAAACAAAACGAAAGCTTGCTCTGGCTGGTTTAATTAAGTGCGGTAAATGCGGCTGCTCAATGACGCCCGAAATTAAGAAAGGGAAATATATTTATTATCATTGCACTCAGTTTAAGGGCGATTGTGATAATACTTGGATCCGAGAAGAGAGTCTAATTGAAATGCTGGCAGAAGCGGTAAAGCAGGTGCGAGTCAATCCAACTGTGATCGATGATATCAAAAAGGCGCTCCTGGAAAGCCAAAAGGACAGGATCAAATACCATGAGGATTCAATTACTAGCCTACGCCGGAACTATGATCATACAAGCAAAATGCTGGATCGAACATACGAAGATAAATTGAGTGGTGCAATATCGACTGAGATGTGGAAACGCAAGTCAACGGAATGGGAGAATAAACTCATTGATATACAGAATGAAATCAGCGCACATCAGAATGCAAACACGGATTTCTATCAAGTTGGTCTGGAAATTCTAGAACTCGCCAATTCTGCCTATGACAAATACTTACAGAAAAACCGGCAGGAGCAAAGGAAGTTGCTGGATATTTTACTATCGAACTGCACCTTCTATCACGGAACTATATGTCCCACATACAGAAAACCCTTTGACATCCTTGCCAAAGGGCCTGTTTTTAAATCAAAGCGGGGTTGACGAGACTCGAACTCGCGACCTCCTGCGTGACAGGCAGGCGTTCTAACCAAACTGAACTACAACCCCGACTAATTTTATATTCGAATATCTATATTTTCTAATATATCAGGCTTTTTCCTCTATAGCCATCAATTTTTCTAATCTTTTCCTGCTCTTCCAGGATTTTAGTTCATTCTCTCGCCTGACAGCATCCGAACGAGATTCATACTCCTCTGAGTAAACCAGATTCCAAGGTTTTCCGCTTTTAGTATATTTGGATCTGCCTCTATTGTGTCTGTCCAATCTACCCTTCAAGTTTTCGGTTGAGCCGATATAATACGTTCCCGTCACAACGCTTTGTAGAACATATACAAAATATGCCACTATTCTCGCGTCCTTTCCGCATTCGGCGGAACGTTCTAACCAAACTGAACTACAACCCCGACTAAAATTCCTTTTTTTCTTACTCTATTTCATATCCAAGCTGAATGTAACCTAATTCTGTCAGCCTGTCCAGACCTCTTTTGTCTCTTTCCAGAGTTTTTCTATTTCTTTCTTTTTCCTTATCCACTCGCCCTGTTTCCATTTTTTTTCAAATTTATTGGGCAGTACTGGATTCGAACCAGTGACCCCCTGCGTGTAAGGCAGGTGCTCTAACCAGCTGAGCTAACTGCCCCACTGATCCAAGCCTTTAGCTCTTTACCTCAACATTTTCGGCCGGCGGTACCTTCTTTTTTCCGTTGACTATAATTGAAATCGGAATAAGAACACAGTACCCCAGAACCAGAAGAATCGGAGCCAGGGTTATCGAGCCGGCCCATAACGAGATATAACCGACGACAATAACCAGTAAGCCTATTCCAAAAATCAGGTAATTTTTGGATCCGAACGGCCACTCAAACCGATTCTTATCTTCTTTTTTTGTCTTCTTAGCCATTTTCAGCGTCCTATTATAATATTAAAGGCCAAATTGTCAAGCCTTTTCTGTTTTTTCCGTCATGCCCATCTTTTCGGCATTTTCTCCGGTCTCATTAACCAGATACTCCAACCCGAACGCCAGGCCCCAGACAGCCATCAGAAACAGACGAATCTCCTCATCGGCAAACGTGGCTTCATACAAAGAACTGATAAAAAAGATAACTGTCGCCATGAATAAACCGATGGCGACCCCTTTATAATAATTACGGGCCTTTATCTTCTGTAACAGCTTCAATAATTTATACACAATTGCCGCCCAGAAAGCTATGAAAATTAGCGCCGCGGGAATCCCGGCATAGGCGGCCACATTGAGAATATCGTTATGAGCATGTCCATGATGCCGGTCGTCTCTGGGCGCTCGGAAAGTATCATAAAAAAGGCCGTAATTGCCCTGCCCGACACCGAAGACAGGGTGGGCCTTTACCATATTGAACGATGCTTCCCAGATTATCATCCGACTTCCCCCGAATTTATAATCGGAATTCAACTCGACCGTTATGATATCTTTATAACGTTTCTGGATAGCCGGGGATAACATGCAGACAATAACAGCCGCCACAATCATCGCCGCCGCCGGCAGTCTCCATGACTTTTTTGCGAAAAATATCAGGAAAATAATTAGTGTGATAAGAATCGCAAGCTGGGCGCCCCGGCTGAATGAAAGTATCGAGGCAATCGCCGCCAGGGCAAAACCGGCACAATAAAATATCCTGCTTTTACAGTTGTCGGCGCATGATGCTATCCCCAAAAGGAGCATCGAGGCCAGCGCATAGTAATTCCCGAATGTCATCCGGTGTGTAAAATTCCCCCTGGCGCGGTAACCGTAGGAGTCGGGTGCGGCCTTGACCATCGGAAGATCGTGGTAGAAGTCGATTCCAGTGAAATGCTGCCAGATACCGTACAGAGATATAATCATGACCGATATAGCAAACAACCTAAGACATATCCGCAACACTTTCTCATCCTTGCTCAAATACGCGGCCGCTGGAATCATCATAAACAGCCACTCTTCCTTGAGAGAAAAAAGCGACCCGAGCGGACGCTGACTGACCAGGGCCGATATGGCCGACCACAGGATAAACAGAAGGATCAATATGCCGAAGGTGCCGATTTTCGGTTTGAGGGTCACCTTTTTATCCATGATGACCTGGACAATAATCAAAAAAAGAGCCAGGCCGCAAAAGATCTGGCCAAGCGCATGCGAAAAAGGCGATGAAAAGAAGTATCCGAAAAGGGCGTAAGCGGCGCCTTTTTCGGGATACCTGACGAGCCGATTGATCATTGGAATAGATCGCTCTCTATCAGTTCCACCAATAAATGTATTAAAAATATCTGTTCTTCCTGGATTCTCTGGACAGAACTATGCGGGATGATCAGTTTTTTATCCGCCAGCGGTGCGATTTTACCGCCGTCGCCGCCCAGTAATGCCGCGATAAGCATCCGTTTTCCCCGGGCCGCCTCGACCGCACTGATCAGGTTGGCGGAATTACCGGAAGTCGAAATGACCAAAAGCATATCGCCCTGCTGTCCCAGTCCCTCTATCTGCCGGGCAAAAATATGTTCGAACCCGAAATCATTGCCGGCCGCAGTGAGGATGGAAGTATCGGCGGTCAGCGAGATGGCCGGAAGAGAGGCGCGGTTGCGCTCGCCGGTTAGTCGGACGATCATCTCGGCGGCCATATGTGAACTGTCGGCGGCGGAGCCGCCGTTGCCGCATATCAAAAGTTTATGTCCGCTTCCAAGCACCGCGGCGATATTATTGGCCAGTTCCACCAGCGGCTCGGCCAGTGACTGCCCCACCGTTCTGCGCAGGGCCGACGACTGCTCGGCCTCTTTGATAACCATCTGGACACGTTCTTCATTTGTCATACTTCAACCCGTTGATATGGATGCGCCGCCCGGGTGAAATCGCGCAGACGCGCAAAATTTTCTTTGTTTTCAAAATGATTACCGACCACAACAAACGATGCCCCGGCCAGTATTTTTCGTTCAACCTGCGCGGGATCGTTAATACCGCCCCCGACCATGATCGGCAACTCCATATAGTCAGCAACCTGCCGAATCATAGTCTCGGGTACCGAATCTATCGCCCCGGAGCCGGCTTCCATAAAGATCATACGCATTCCCAGATATTGCGCCGCCAGCGCATGAGCGCAGGCAATATCCGGCTTATCGGAAGGGATCGGAAAAGTGCGGGAAGCGAATTGAACCGAGGTATAGCCCCGTGAATCGATCAGCATGTAACCGGTTGGGATAGTCTCGATATTGTACTGTTTGACCAGCGGGGCACCGCGAACCTGCTCCTCGATAAGATATTGCGGATTTCTGCCGGATATAAGCGACGTAAATAAAATAGCATCGGCATCAGGTGCGATCTGGCTATGCACCCCGGGGAATATGATAATCGGGACCGAGGCTTTTTCCTTGATCCTTTTGACCGCATGATGAAAATCCGATTCGATCACATAACTGGTACCGACCAGAAGGGCATCGACATCATACCCAGCCGCTTTTTCCGCAAGAAACCCCATGCGTTCGACCGGGGTACGATCGGGATCGAGAAGAAGAAGAAATCCTCCTCCTTTTTTTTCTCTGGCACCAATCAAATGATCGAAAACATTCATTGTTTGCTCTTTTCAAGACTATCCTTGATCTTGCCGGCAACAACACCGAACACCTTATCGGCGTCGATATCGGCAGGGAGGGATCCCTGGGCAAAATTTGGTTTGCCGCCGCCGCGTCCGCCCAGCTCTTTAAGCGCTTCACGGGTAAGATTGCCGATATGCATTTTCGTCCCGGCGCTGGCCGATGACATAAAAGTTTTCTTGCCATTAATCATACCGATGGCGACACTTATCAGCGGGTAATTGGCCTCCTTGCCGCCTTCAATCCACCCGGCCATTTCCTCCGATTCAATATTTCCGAAATCGTGAGGCCGGAAAGATACACTGTCTATTTTTTCTTCAATGCCGACAGAGTGCGTTCCGCCGGAAAATTTATTGACCTTCAGCTTTTTGTTTCCTTTCTGAAGCTCGAGCAGTTTTTTCTGTGTCTCGGCGACAGCCCCGGACACTTCCTCAACCGGTCGGTTGGTGCTCCGGCTGATCTTATCGACTATCTGTTTTTGCATGAGCATATATGCGACAGCCTCGCGCCCGGTAATCGCTTCTATACGCCGGACACCGGATGCAACCGCCGTTTCGAGCGTTATCATGAACGGCCCGATCTGCGAGATGTTCTGCACATGAGTGCCGCCGCAAAGCTCTTTGGAAAAATTGTCAATGGAGACAACCTGCACCTTGCTGCCGTATTTCTCTCCGAAGATCGCCATCGCGCCGGATTTTTTGGCATTTTCAAGATCGTCTTCGATAGTCTGGACTTCGCTTCCCTCAATTATTTTGCCGTTGACCATCTTTTCCACCTCGGCTATCTCCTCCGGCGTCATCGGCTGAAAATGCGAGAAATCAAAGCGCAGTTTATCCGGTCCGACATATGAGCCGGACTGCTTCACATGATCTCCGAGCACCTTTCTCAAAGCGGCATGCATGAGATGCGTCGCGGTGTGATTGCGCATGATATCCCAGCGACGTTGATGATCGAGGGAGATCTTTACTTTTATTTCACCAAGGTTTTCGAGATCGGAATAATTTTTCTCGATCAGTTCACCGAAATGCACGACAGCATCATTGTACTTAAAAAGGTAATCGACTTTTATCTTGAATTGATCGCTTTCTATATAACCATGATCCGATATCTGTCCGCCCGCCTCGACATAAAAAGGCGACTTATCAGGGACAAGGGCAATGATCTTCGTGTCGCCCTCGGCCAGTTCGAAAATCTCGAGCACATCGGCCTCGATGTCAAAAGTATCCCTGACAAATTCGGTTTTCAGATTTTCGGCCGGGATATGTCCCAGTATCTCTTCGAGCATGAACTGTAATTGTTCTTTTTTGCTTTCGGCAAAATGGGCGGCGCCGCGCGATTTTTCCTTCTGCTGTTCCATCAATCGCTCGAATTCATCCATGTCGATACCCAGATTCTGCTCTTCCGCCATGACCCTGGTAAGATCGACCGGAAAACCGTAGGTGTCGTACAAACGGAAGACATCTTCGCCGGGGAATATCTTACCGCCGCCGTCCTTTAATCTTTCAGCGAGAATATTGAACATCTCAAGACCGGCATCGAGCGTCCGCCCGAACGATTCTTCCTCGGCCCTGATAACCCTCTCGATATGTTTTTTCTTTTCCCCGATCTCGCGGTAAAAGTCACCAATTGTGTTAGCCACATCCGAAGTTAGCTTGTACATGAAAGGATCCTTCATTCCCAATTCCCTGCCGTGGCGGGCCGCACGCCGGAGAATCCTCCTCAAAACATATCCCTGTTTTTCATTGGATATACCGCCTCCGTCTGCCAGGCAGACAGTCAGGGCACGAATATGATCGGCGATCACTCGATGCGAGACACCGCGTTCATCGGTGTAATATTTCTTTCCGGATAACTCTTCGATATGGCCAATAATTTCTTTGAATACATCGATTTCATAATTAGAGTCGCAATTTCCCATAACACTGGCAATACGTTCCAGACCGGCGCCGGTATCGACCGAAGGGCGGGGCAAAGGCTCAATGATGCCGTCCGGTTTGGTGTTATATTGCATGAAAACCAGATTCCAAATTTCCACAAAACGTTCGGTCTCGCCGTTGACCACATCATTCGGCCCGGTTCCGAATTTCTCCCCGCGGTCGAAATGGAGTTCGCTGCAGGGACCATTGGGGCCAGTATCGCCCATCGACCAGTAATTGTCATGTTTGCCAAAACGCAGGATACGCCCGTTTTTCAATTCGGGCGCAATTTTGCCCCATAATTCGAAAACCTCATCATCTTCCTCATAAACCGAGGCATAAAGCCGGTTTTTGGGCAATTTCAGAACATTGGTTAGGAAATCCCAGCAGTAGGCTATAGCCTCCTCTTTAAAATAATCGCCGAACGAGAAATTGCCCAGCATTTCGAAGAAAGTATGATGTCGCCCGGTACGGCCGACATTTTCCAGATCGTTATGTTTACCGCCCGCCCGCATACATTTTTGAACCGTGACGGCGCGCGGATACTCGGCTTTCTTTTTACCCGTAAAAATATCTTTAAACTGATTCATGCCGGCGTTGGCAAACATTAAAGTCGGATCATCGAAAGGGATTACCGGCGACGAGTTGAATTGCCTGTGATTTTTACCGAGGAAATAATCAACAAATGTTTTTCTGATTTCCGAAGTTTTAATTTTATTCATCCTCACTTAACATTTTTTCGAAGGCCTGTTTAGCCGCACGATAGTCTATCGAGCGGCGGGATAGGTAATTATACGCTTTACGCCGGGCTGTTTCAAGCTCAAATTTGGAAAAATAGCTCCACCGTCCCCTCAGGAGCCGAAGTGCCAGTTCGAATTCATCGACTCCGGCAAATAATTCATCCACAATCGATTTGGCCAGCTCATGGCTGATATGTTTTTGCTTCAGACAGCCGATAACATAACTTCGGCCGGCCGGTTTATTCCGTAAAATCGACTCGGCGAATTCTCGCGCAAAAACGACATCATCGATCAATCCCTTTTCCTCAAATTTATCGATAATCTGCGTGATCGTCTCTTTGTCATAACCTTTTTCGAACATTTTCGCCATCAGGTGCCCCGACGAATATGCCCGCCGGGAGAGCAGATAGACCAGGTAATCTTCGGCGCGCTGAAGATCCGACCGGTGCTTTATATCGTCGAGAAGGTCGGGCTCGATTTTCATACCCGATGTCAGGCCGTACTGGTCAAGATATTTAGCGCTAATCAAAAACTCGGAACCGTGAAGCAACCGTACCAGGTAATGCCGCCCCTTTTTTTGAACCTTTTCTATTACCGCCAGTTTCGTCATGTGTTTAAATTACGAAATCAGTAATGACATTCAAGAAAAAAGCGTGAAGAAGGGAGCCTATTTTCTTTCCCTTTATACTGTTGAATCGGTATATTAAACATATAGAGTCCTAAGTAAGGTAAGGAGATGTACGTATGCCGGTTAGAAAATACAGTGATGTCGAAGCTATTAGAGTAGAGATGGAAGGTGTTTCGCGTGTCACCAAGATGGTTCCGATCGGTAAAGCCGAGGGCTGGGATGGTTACACCATGCGTGTCTTCAAAATAGCCCCGGGCGGAAATACTCCCAAACACGCCCACGACTGGGAGCATGTCAATTATATCATGTCGGGCAAAGGGCGCCTGACTATCGATGGCGAGGTCAATGAGATAGGGGAGAAGGATTTCGCGTTTGTCCCGCCGAATTCGGAGCACCAGTTCGAGAATCCCTATGATAAAGATTTTGAATTTATCTGTATAGTACCCAATCGCGGGGAATATTGACTATTCCCCGAAACGACCGCACACGGCCGGGATTTATTCCGTAAAGATCAAAAAATATACAGAAGGCAAATATGCGGCGAATCCGTATATATTATGTAACTCTAACGCTGTTAAAGCATTAGGCTGATTATGCCGATATACAGTGCCGTGGTGAAGGCAGAAATTTGAATTGACAATCGGCCATTTTCAAATATATTTGTGGCATCTTTACATGAATAAGAAAAGAAATAATATTGGCGGGCCGATTGAGGCCCTGATGGTTATCGCCGGCTTACTGGCAATTATATTATCCAGCAGCCTATTAATCGTTGTCACGGCGCCCGATCCGGATAATCAAGAGGAACATACCGCTATCGCCAATATAATTTTCCCGGATGCCACCGGGTCGATGGAGAAAAACGAGCCGTTTTCCCCCGGTAAATCATCCATCCTTGCCATCCCCGCAGTTGTCGTAATTCAAAATTATGAAAACCTCCGGCCCGAATCCAGAGTGATCGAATACAAGTCGATTCAACAATCTGATGACAGTCGTTTCGACAACCTGACCACAACCGCATCGATATCCCCCGAAAAGGCGCTTGAATTTACCCTTGTCGGAGCCAAACCATCCGGTACCAGCTAAGTGCGCCCCTTTTCGATTCTTTTTCAAACATTTTCCAATAATAGAAAATTAGAATAATTATAAATAATTGTAACGAAGGAATATCTTTATGAAAGGTCAAACCTGGCGTTTAGCCGTAACCGGAGTCCTGGTCATCCTCGGTCTTATCGGTTTCTGGAACACGCTGAAACTATGGACGCTTTCCGAGAGCGACAAAGAACGGATGGAAGAAATCAAGCCCGGTTCCGTCAATGAGCTGGAGCGCAAAGCGATGCGGCTCGGGCTCGATCTCCAGGGCGGGATCCATGTCGTACTTCGAGTTGAGATGGAAAAACTCGATGAGGCGGCCAAAAAAGATGCCGTCGATCGGGCCATACAGGTTATCCGTAACCGTGTTGACTTTACCGGTGTGACCGAGCCAATCATACAGAAACAGGGTAACGATCGAATAATTGTCGATCTCCCCGGTTATACCGATGCCGAACAGGCTGAAGATATTATCGGGCAGACAGCCCAGCTGGAATTCAAACTCCTCGAGACCTATGAAAATGCCCAGATGATACTGAGTAAAATTGATTCGGTGGTCGCCGAGATCCGTAAAAC
Organism: Candidatus Zixiibacteriota bacterium; assembly: GCA_003641425.1. Taxonomy (GTDB): domain Bacteria; phylum Zixibacteria; class MSB-5A5; order GN15; family PGXB01; genus PGXB01. Next base: position 361 of record QNAH01000047.1, on the reverse strand, counting down.
TGACAAGGAAAAAGGCGAGAGTGAAACGACCGCCGAAGCCGAACCGGCAACCGGTGAAGCTACGCCGCTGGATCTGGAGGCTGAAGAAGATGATATCCTGGCAGAGCTGATGGGTGAAGACAGCGGTGACGTTGTTGACGATATGCTCTTTGACAGCGAAGAAAATCCGTTCACCCAGTATCTCGAGCCTTACCTTATAAATGACAAGACCAATACCCCGTGGCCCGGTTACATGGTAGCCGCAAAGGACCGCCGCGCGGTCGAGAAGATGCTTGAAATGCCGCAAGTCCAGAGACTGATCCCCGCCGAGGCCCAGTTTGCATGGTCCACCCGGTCGGTCATCAGGGAGGCCTACGAGGTT
>QNAH01000046.1 GCA_003641425.1 Candidatus Zixiibacteriota bacterium | reverse complement strand
CGCCGCCAGACCGGCGAATCCCCAGACCGGGATCAGTGCAAAATTGAGCGCGACATTAACCGCCACCGATATGATCGAATAAAACATCGGCCGTTTGGCATCATCGAGCGCATAATATACAGGTGCCGCCACCCGGACTCCCGCAAAACCGACCAGTCCGAAAGCGTAAAAATACAGTGCCTTGGCCGTCTGCGAGGTCGCCTCCGCCCCGAACGCGCCCCGCTGATAAATCAGCCGCACCAGGTCATCACCGAATCCGGCCAGGTAAACAGCCGAGGGAATCACCAGGAACATGGTCAGCCCGATCGCCTCCCGGAATGTTCGGACCAGTTGCGAGACATCATCGCGGGCCGCATCAGCCGAAACCTTGGGCAACGTCACTGTCCCCACCGCCACCCCAAATACGCCCAGCGGGAAATGCATCAGGCGATAGGCGAAATTCAAATACGACATCGCCCCCTCGATCAGAAGCGAGGCCAGAAGTGTGTTTATAAGGATATTTATCCGCGAGGCCGACAGCCCGAGAATCATCGGCGAGATCAGACGAAGAATCCGTCGGATACCGGCATCGGCAAAATTAAGCATAAATTTGAAACGATAGCCGATCCTCAGCAAAGCCGGTATCTGGAAAACCAGTTGCCCGATTCCGCCAATAATTACGCCTACCGCCAGCGTATATATCGGTATGCTGAAATACTGGAAAAGCAACAGCGGTGTCAGAATCATGCCGACATTGAAAAGGGCCGGTGAAAGCGCCGGAATACCGAATCTACCGACCGAATTCAAAATACCCATAAAAACGGCCGAGACTGAAACCATCAGGAGATATATGAACATAATCCGGGTCAGGCTGACTGTCAGAACAAATTTACCGGGATCGGTGGCGAAACCCTTGGCCGATACATATACTATTGCGGGAGAAGCAATTATACCGACTGCAACAACCGCACCGACTATAAACAGCAGACCCGAAATGGTCAGATTGGCCAGACGAAAGGCCTCGGCTTTGCCGTCTTTGACTATTTTTTCCTTAAAAACCGGCACAAAAGCCGACGACAGCGCGCCTTCGGCAAACAGGTCACGAAGCAGGTTGGGAATTCGAAAAGCCGCCACGAAAGCATCGGTCGCCATCCCGGCGCCGAATAGATATGCCACCACCTGCTCCCGGACAAGCCCGAGAACCCGCGAAAAAGCGGTCGCCCCGGAGACCTTCCCGGCCGAGGCGGCCAGTGATTTTTCACTTCTATTCTCCATTGACAAAATATAAAATATTTATATATTAAAAGGTTCTAAAAAAACAACAGATGGAAAGGATTAGAAATTGCCCCATCATAAGTCTTGTAAGAAACGGATGAAGACCTCGGTTCTGGCCAGAGAGCGCAACCGGTCCGTACGTTCGCATATGAAAAATTCCATTAAGGCCCTTCGCGAGTGCCGGACGAGAACGGAAGCGGAAGCGATGGTCAAGGATGTCATGAGCGTTATCGATAAGGCTGCGCGTCATAATATTATTCATAAGAACAAAGCGGCGCGCGATAAATCCAGACTGGTTTCCATGGTCAACCGGCTGTCCGGTTAAAGCTGCATCATCTACAATAAATATTTGACCAGGCGGATCAGCCGCGGTCTTGTTCTGATAAGGCCGGCCAGTAATCGGCCGGTATTGATCCCTTCGGTACTGTTCTCAGTAAAATATTCCCTTAACGCCTTGATGATATCGATAAAGTCATCATCCTTCAGGCGTATGTACACATTTTTCAGTTTCAGATATAATGATAGTTCATCAGCTTTGACCTCGAGAAATCGGCCGGGATAAAGATTATCCAGCTTATTATAACCATCAACCCCGTCGGATAAATACTCGGCCGCCGCCGCCCCGGCATATTTCCCCGACATCATGGCGTTGACAATCCCTGCCCCGGTCAGCGAATCGAGCGCCCGCGCGGCATCACCCGCCGCCAGCAGGTTCCTGATTCGGAACATTTTCTTTCCCTGGTATTTCGGCGTCAATCCGGCTGTCTTGTGGGTGACGACCGCCCCCGGATAATTCTTTTCGACAAATTTGTCAAGCCGGTATCCGGCTTCCTCACTCCGCTTTGTGTCTGAGATAATGCCCAAACCGATATTGGCCGAGTTCGGCGACTTCGGGAAAACCCAGAGATACCCTTTCGGTGCCACATCATTGCCGACAAAAAACTCGATCGTGTCCACCTTCAGGTCTATATTTTCGACCCGGTATTCGAGAATCGATTCGACCTGTTCGATATCAACCGCATTGGCCACCCCGGCTCTGCGGGCAATCTGTGATTCAATACCATCGGCGGCGATAAATATCGCGGCTTTTACCATCACCCTCTCCCCGTCCGGCCGCCGTAACTCGATCGACTCAAACCGATCCCCGTTCCCGTCGACATGCGTGCCGATAGTCTCGCACTCCAGCCGACATCCGGCCGCCACCGCGCGTTGCGCCAGATCATAATCGAGGCGGGGACGCTCGAGAATATATCCTGCCCCCGGATACGCAACCGAGACATCAGAGCCATCGGGCGCCACCACCCGGACCGTGTCGATACGGCTCGATATCCATTCTGGTTTCGGATCGATTATTTTTTCGAATGAAATCCGGCCCACTCCTTCGGCGCAGCACATCGGTAATCCCGGCCGTTTATGTTTTTCGACCATCAGAACCGAATACCCGGCCGAGGCGATCTCATAGGCCGCCATAGATCCCGCCGGCCCGGCCCCGATCACAACCGCGTCATACATCGACATACTCCCCCTCCTCGATCGCTCCGACCGGACAGAACTGGATACATATACGGCAGAGAGTACAAAGATCGGTATTACATTCGAGACAATTAAACGACAGGAACAGGGCATCTTCCGGACACAGGGGAACACACCCGCCGCACTCGAGACAGAGTGATTCGTTGACCACAAGCATAATGGGCATAATTTACATATCATGCCCTGAACTCACAACTACTTTTTACCGGGATACTAATAATTCAGAAGATAGACACCGCTCTTGATATAATCATAGAAACCGGAATTCAATCTCATATTGACCAGGTCATGTAAAAATTGCTCTTTATGATTGAGCGGTACCGGTTCCTTAAGTATATCGATCGGGTAATCGATGCCGATCAGACGATGCCCGTAATTGAACTTAAGAAGTCCGCGGGGGAATAAAAATCCCCGATCGGCGGCGTAAAGAAGATCATCCGCTTCTAAATTGATCACCCGCATCAGCCATCTGTCGGTTTGGGCTTTGACATTGACAGCCTTAATTCTGGCCGGCTGAACGGCACCGCTATATGACCATCGTTTTCCCAGGAACCTCAAAAAGGTAAAAAGCTCCGGGGATATTCGCCCGGATGAATTTCGGGGAAAACAGATATCCAGCTCGGTGACATTTTTCTTGCTGATTCGGACCACTGTCCACCGGCGATCATTTTTATCCTCACATGTTTTTTCGGCGGCATAAAAAGATCGGGGGAACATGTCCGAAAAACGCTTCAGGTCGGCCAGCAAAACATCGCTCGCGGCCAGATCGGCGGTGAATTTCAAAGCCTTTTTAAAGGGGATCACCTGGGCCGGAATATGTTCGATTTTAATTCTGCGGGCCGCTTCAAGCGGCGAACTGTTTTCGAGCATCAGGTATCGGCTTTTGGAGACCGAGGCCAGGGCGAACGGGTTTCGAATGGTGCCGGTCTGTTCAAAACTAGAAATCAGGTAATCTACTTTCGCAGATTCATATTCCATCAGCGGAACAATATCGGCCAGTTTGACGATTCTGAGATTCGGCTTCATAGAAAATCCTCAAAATAAATATTTCAGTGAATTTTCAAAGCAACCATGATGCCGGGGATGCGCAAAATCCTATTGACCCACCCAATCACTTATCGGACTATAAGTTACACTGAACATCCACCACAAAAAAGAATAGCCGGGTGGTCGGCCAACAAAAATATACTCAGAATGTGCAAGGGAATTCAGATATTAATAAAGGCTGATTATATGAAGGTTTTCGCGGGTAAGCACATACACTTTTCTGCTGTGCGGCCCGAAACGAACCATCGGCGTGCCGTCGGTGTAACTCGAATACCTGAACTGCTTAAATAGAATCGACTCGCCTTCTATATCATAAAGATACAAAAAGCCGATGACATGCCTGTTTTCTTTCAGGACATCACGTCCCTCATTGATATCGACACCGCAGGCGACATACTTGCCGTCGGGCGATACATCCATCGACACATACCGCGATCTCTCATGCTGCAACCCATAACTCCAGATAGTCGTCCCGTCATCGAGATTATTGAGTGCCACAATATCCGAAAATGCCGCCAGCAAATGGTTTGATTTCGCCCTTATCGCCAACCGCACGATACGCGGTTTCCGAAACTCATGAGTGGAATAAAGTTTTTTATTCCTGTAAACATTCACGACACCCCTGTCATACAGGGCATAAAATTCATTGTTCTCGGAAAAGGCACAGGCCTGCTGTTTTCCCGTACTGTCCGCCATCTGCCCGTCGGAGCCAAAAATCTTGCCGCCTTTCAAACCGCAATCGACATTGAAAAGCCGGCCGTCATCGGCAAAATTGATACTTTCAAAAAACTCGATCTTACCGCCGGCGGGAGGAAGCTGATTATGATTCACATGTATCTCGAAATCATAATAACCTGGCGTTCCGGTTACCGTCACGATGTAATCACCCGAGGGGGACAGGTAATAATCGCCGTATTTTATATCAAATGCGCCCCAGAGAGGAATCTGGCTGTTATTATAGATTGTTATGATTTTCCCGGCCGAATCGGATACCGGTTCCGGGCCGGGCTCCACGATGGCATAATAAAGACCATTGTCGGCCACAAGCGCGGACTGAAGACTGTCAAGGATCAGGCGGTGACGAATATTGAATGTGCTGTCATAAAAAGTCAATGACGAATCATTGGCGATGATTATATTTCCCGTACTCTGCCCGTAAACGCGGTCGCCGTCTTCAAGCGCGATCCGCCCTACCTCGTCCAGATCGATTCCCTCGGCCAGAACCGGGAGAAGCAGTGTTACACCGGCGATATATATTAATAGTTTTCTGGTTTTCATAAGACTACTATTCGACACATCCCGGAAGAGGTTGAGGGCCACCGCGGTATAAATAATTGATAATGTGAACCGCGTCGAGAATATTGATTTTGCAATTGCCGTTGGGATCGGCCGCATTCATATTCAGCGGGGCCGGCCCGCCCTTGTACAAATAATTTATTAAATATACGACATCCATAATATTAAGATTTTCATCGCTGTTAATATCGCCATTTAAAACAAACGCTTCAATAGCAAAATAATCGGCAATCTTCGCCATCAGGGCGGCGGCACTATTTTCGGCCAGCGGAAAAATGGGAAATCCAAAGGCGATTCTTTTCCCAGCCCCGGTGTCATAAATAACACCAACCGGTTTTCCGTCAAAATTGGGGTCGCCGGTATTGGAATTATAGGTGTAGATCACTTCGCCTCCAGCGGCGACATCGAGCGTCGTTATGGTCGTAAGCGCAAATCCGAATATCCCCTCCCTGGTTTCAATATCCGGCCATCCGTTCAACCCGGTCGCCCCGATAAAATCAAATGTATTCTGGTTGACAGTCATATCCGAAATCCTGAAATAATCATAGACAAAATCGCCGGGGCCCTGTGGCGACCCTCCCCCGATATAGTACAAAGACTGGTATCCGGCAAGGCAGAAATTCGTCTCATAACTCAGGAACCAGTTCATGGTATCCTCCGAACTAGAGAATACCTTAAGCGAGACATCGTCGTCGAACCAGAAAATATTCTTATATTGCCCTGCCGTCTGGCGATCGATTCGGTCGGGATCACTTCCGACCGAAAAAGTCATATAGTCCAATTCTCCGAACACGCTGTCATAATAGATTGCCTGGTCTTCTTCCGAAGGATTTAGCGGTCCGTTCGATGCCGTTTCATCGACAAACAGTAGAGGATAATCGAAAGTCGCGGGCACCCCGCCGACAATCAAAGAACTGTCGGATTCATTCATATCATGATCCACGGCAATGACCAGATATTCGTATTTGACATGTCCCTGCACCGTCATATCATCATACGCCGTGGAGGTCAGGCCGTCATCGATTACCGACCAGTTGCCCCCCTGATATCTTCTAAGAATTTTATAATGATCCAGATCCAGTTCCGTGTTTGCCGACCATGCCAGCGACAATTTTTGATAATCGGGCTCGATAGCGATGTTCCTCGGAGCCCTGGGTTCAACATAAGATTCACCGCTGTTTTCGAGCAGGTACAGCGGACCGATGCCTTCGGAATTGACGGCCATTACCGCGAAATAATAAGTTTGCCCGGTGTTTAACCCGGTCAGTTCATAAAAACAGTCACCCGGCGTGACATCGAGAGTATCAGTATAGATTCCGGACTCCACTCCGTACAAAACTTTATATGTATATGACGGATTGCATCGATTCCACTCCAGCCGCAACGTGTGACCATCGCCCGCATCCCTGATTACATCGATCGGCGTTACCCCGGTGGAAATGTCGATATGTCCGACCGCCGCGGTGATCATGCGAACCACCTGCTCGAAATACGGAAAATTAAGACGTGATGAGATGTCGATATCGGTATGCCATCCGGCAAAATTGAAATCGCCTTCCTGCACATAACCGACCATATAACCATAATTATTGAACGGGACGTGATCGGAACTGCCACTACTGCCTCTCAGTTCGGGGATCAGTGTCGTCACTCGCTCTGCGGCATCCCTTAAAACATAGGCATAAACCGGAGAATAACCATTGAATATAGCCACATTTTCATACGCGTCTTCGTTGAATGCCACCATATCGAAATTTAGCATACACTCCAGGTCGGCTCCCTCCGAATACAAACGGCCAGCAATAACCCCGGAACCGATCAGACCAACCTCCTCGGCCGAAAAAGCGCAAAACATTATCGACTTCTTCGTATCGACATCCTTGAAAATTTTCGCCAGCTCGAGGACCACCGAGGTTCCGCTGGCATTGTCGTCGGCCCCCGGCGCAAAAATAGTGGGATCGGTATGAGTGTTGTAGGAATCATAATGCCCTCCGACGACAATTATCTTATCCGGTTCCGAGTATCCCTCCTTGAAACACATCACATTGTTGCAGGGAGTACCGTTATAATAAAAAGTGTCGGTCGTTACATCGGTATATCCGAATTCCTGGAATTTGGCGATCAGCCAGTCACGCGCAAGCCTGATCGAATCGGAATAAACATGCCGGGTATAGAAATTTTCCAGACGGGTGTCATAGCTGTAAAGCGAATCCTGGCTGACCATATCCGCCAGGGAGTCACGGGGATATATTTCATCGAAACCGGCCATGGTCACCGGCGGACTGTAAAACAGGGGCGTCTGCAGATCATCCAGAGGAACCGCCATATAGCCGCTCTTCCTGAGTACATCGACCGAGGCTTGATCAAGCTCAGCAATATCCTGGTCTCCTTGCGATGCCAGAGATGTCACATACAGGGGGCTTTTTTGAATACGCCGGTTTCCCGGAGATAAAACATAAAGCCGTCCGGGATCGACATTCTCCGCAATCAACCGCGGCGATAGCCCGGCATCGATCAGACGATCATACTGCACATCGTCCAGTTCGACAATAAAACCATCGCCGAGCCTTCCCCGGGCATGGTGGACAATACGCGTCGCTTCGTTCAGGTCGGAAGTGCTGCCGATATTCAATAAGTACAGATCCTCGGAAAAACCATTGCCGAATGATAAAATCAAAATGATCGTCAAAATAATGGTGGCCGGTTTGCTCATAATGTGTCACCCTTGTATGCTATGTCTGTATGGTGCTGGGCTTTTTTATCTCATCAGTGGATTATACGTTTTAATATCGGGACTTTTTCAAACTAAGATTCTTTTTTCATCAATAACGACGCCTGTGCTGGTAATCTGTTCAAGTCTCAAGCGATTCGAGCAGTTTATTTTTCATATCGCCTTTAACCTCGAGATATTTCCCTGTGGCCGTTGCCACCAGCTCACCGTCATCGCTTGTGACTTCACCTGAGGTAACATAAAGACGTCCCTTGCTCTTTTCCACCCGGCCGGTCAACTTCAGTTTCTGGCCGACATGCACCGTCTTATGAAACCTGACCGTCAACTCAACGGTCAGGGCATAAATATCCTTGGCCAGCAACGCTTTTATCATCACTTCATCCAGAAGTGTCGCGGTTATACCGCCGTGAAATACCCCATGGTAACCTTCGAACCGCTTCTCGGCGGTGTACTCGGTGACCGCTTTTCCGTCCTTGAAAAAAAACCTGGCCTTGAGACCGATATCGTTTTTCTGGCCGCAGACAAAACAGCCCGAATATCTGGCGACTTCCAACATGAAATACAATTTAGCAAAATATTCGAGCCTGTCAATATATCAAAAAAAACCCGGCGACCGGCCGGGTTTTTCAATAATTTTAATATGAATCAATATACCGGAGGACTGCAGAATTCGCACTGATAATTCCAGACCTCGTTTTCGCTGTTGATGCGGATGTCCGCCATACCATCATCGAAAGTGATCCAGACATTCCAGTTGCGAACCCAGAAATCATTGTCGTCGCCGTAATTGACACTGTAGGCCTGCTCGATACTCATGGCCAGATTACCGCTATAGGGGCAACCGGAAATCCAACCGTAAGTCGGGACCTGGCCGACCTGCAATTCGACAATATTCATCTCGACATCATAAACCGCTTCGATGGTGGAATCATTGCTATAATAGTTCCACTCCCACAGGGTATTATTGACGCCGTTGATCGTCGCTATATCCTGATCCAGATTTTCGAATTCCAGGTTGACATAACCGTTCTTGTTCGTATGAGTCACATCGACCAGGTTACTGGTATAACCCCAATGACGGATGTACTGCATCCACTCGAGATTATCGGGATCCTGAACCGGCTGGGAATTGACCTGGAACATCACCGAATCCCTGAAATAATCATTGGCATAGCTGTTGAAATGAGCGATATAGGTAACATGCCAGCCGTCGGCATAGTTGTATTCGACAATATCATCGGGACCCATCGGACCGTAAATATTGCGGATATATTCGGTATCAATCGGCAACTGATACGTGTTTTCCAGTCCGAGGATGAGCATTTCTTCGGTCTCACCGAGAAAAGCATCGATCTGTTCCTGGATCAAAACGAATTCGGGATCGTCAAGTGAACCGTTGACCTCTCCGGTTGACGGCAGCGGATTGTCGTCATCGGAACAGCCCGCCATGAGGAATACCATCACGGCCAGAATTAAAAGGCCGATTCCCGGAATAGTGTGTTTAGGATGCATAGTGCCTCTCCTTTCGCGACACTTTGGCCGGGAGCCGGCCTCGAATTACAACAGTCTTTTATTGTTGAAGTAAGAAGGCCATTATCGCTTTCTGAATATGCAGTCTGTTTTCGGCCTCATCGAATACGACAGAGTGAGGTCCGTCCATAACTTCATCCGTGATCTCCCGACCTCTTTCGGCGGGAAGACAGTGCATGACCACATAATCAGGATTGGCTCCGGACAAAAGCGCCGTATTTACCTGAAAGTTATGTAATAAGTTTTCTTTCTCCTTAATCTGATCTTTCTGGCCCATTGAGGCCCAGACATCTGTATAGATAACATCGGCATCCTTGACCGCTTCTTTAGGATCGTGGGTGATCAAAACCGAGCTGTTTTTGTTTTGCCGGGCTTTCTGGACAAGCCCTTTGTCCGGAAGGGTTTCGGGAGAGGTCCCAATCACCAGATCGATCGGGATCAGGCTGGCCAGGTTGAGCCAGCTGTTGGTGATATTATTGCCGTCGCCAAGATAGGCGATCCGAAACTTGTCCTTTTTTCTGTGCTCCAGAAGCGTGAAATAGTCACCCATGATCTGGCACGGATGAACCAGATCGGTCAGGCCGTTGACCACCGGCACTTCGGCATATTTGGCCAGCCCGGTGACATCGCTGTGAGCGAAGGTGCGAATCATGATCAGCCCGACATAGCGCGAAAGAACCCTGGCGACATCATGGACCGACTCCCGTTTGCCTATCGATATCTCCTTGTCGGTAACATACAGGGCGTTACCGCCCAGCTCGTTGATCCCAACCTCGAACGATATCCGGGTCCTCAGCGAGGGTTTCGTGAATATACAGGCGGCCGATTTACCGGCCAGCGGTTTGGGCGCGATTTCGCCGCTTTTCATCTTGCGGCACAATTCAAACACTTCAAGGATTTCGTCTCTTGTCAGATCGGTGATCTCCGTAAATGATCTGGCCATATTCGCTCCTTTCTCATTATTTTTCTTTATTAAGTCGCACAATATTATGGTGTAGCCGCGTTTATGTCAAGCCAAGTTTACCCCGGCAAGTCACATTCTCGTTAACTCCATGTTTGACTTGCTATTTGCAACAATTTTCGCAATCTTGCGTAAAGCTATTCAGGGAGGAGAAATCTTATGATAAATAAAAAAGAGTTCTGGGGATTCCTGATCTTAATCGTCGGCCTTGTCCTGCTTCTGAGTAATTTTCATTTTCTCGATTACTCGGTGCGACGGTTCCTGCGTGATCTCTGGCCGCTGATTATCATTGCTATCGGAGTTGCTATGATTTTAAGGCACTTCGGCAAGGGCTCGGAAACATCCGGGGAGGGTCAACAGATTCCTCCCGGCAATCTTTATACCGGAAGTATATCCAAGACTTTCGGCGATATCCGTGCCGATTTGAGAAATCTCGATATCGACGGTTTCAGCGGCTCGACCACCTTCGGCGACAACACCGTCAACCTGTCCGGGGGAAAACTCAAAAGCGGCGTCAACCGGATTCGCGTCACATGCATTTTCGGTGATATTACAATCGTCGTCCCGGCCAATATCGAGGCGCTGGCCTATGGTTCATCCACCTTCGGCGATGTCTATATTTTCGGCAAGACCGATACCGGGATGTCCAGCCGATTGCAGAACCAGACCGACGGTTATGAAACGGCCGCCTCGAAGGTACACATCACCACCGGGACAACTTTTGGTGATATCAAGGTCATCAGGGCTTAGTAGTATTTAGCCACGAATATCGGGAGCCCTGTCCGAAATCCGAAAAGTGCAGAATTTTGTTAAAGAGCCTGAACCTCAAAGGGAGCCAGGCGAGAAAGCTCCCGGCATTTCATGCGAAGCTTGGGTGCCCCACAGCTTGCTGTGGGTCGGCATGACAAGGCAACCTGTTTTATATAAAAATAATCTCCCGGCATAATACACATTTATATAAGACGATTGTCATTCCCGCGTCAGGCGGGAATCCAAAAAATGGGTTCGTTTTCTCACTTTCTTATGCTTTTTCGTGTAATCTTATGCCTCCCATGAGGATATACGACCCTTCCAACATCATGTCAATCAACAACTTACAGGGAACATGCCCATTTCGCCGTAACACGCAGTCATACAGTAACT
>QNAH01000045.1 GCA_003641425.1 Candidatus Zixiibacteriota bacterium | reverse complement strand
CGACGCGGCAATCACGTTGCTTTTGTCTCCAAGTTTACCTTTTGCCCAAAAGCCATGAGATTGCCACGCTTCGATCTGCGCCGATGGCGCATCTCTCCGCTCGCAACGACGTTTTGGCTGCCCCACTTCAATAATATCTTTTTCTTGATATTTCCCGATTATGCTTTTATTTTATACTCATAAGTGGAGCAAGACATCTTTGATCGGCTGTTCGGCTGGATTCGGCAGAATGACTGGACAAATAGTAAAGCATTTTAGATTGATAAATTAGAGATAAATATTGTGCGGGAATCCATTTAAAATGAAATACTATTATGTCTATATATTGGCCAGTAAAAAGAAATGGGACGCTTTACACCGGAGTTACAGGCGACTTAATAAAGAGGGTGTATCAACATAAAAAAGATTTAATACCGGGTTTTACAAACAAGTATGGTGTCCATAAATTGGTATATTTCGAGCAACATGGAGATATCATAAACGCCATAATACGTGAGAAGCAGATAAAGAAATGGCGGAGGGATTGGAAAATAAACCTGATCGAGCGAAATAATCCGGAATGGCGGGATTTATATTATGAATTGGTTTAGTAAGATGGATTCCCGCCTTCGCGGGAATGACATTGGGGGATAAATTAATGCCTATTAAGGTAAATGTTATGATTCTTGGTCATCGAGAATAAAATGAATGTTATTTTATAAAAAAACCGTCAATTACCATAATAAAATTAACTGGAGGTTATTGGACATGAAAAAGACAACATTAATATTGGCTGGTGTTTTCTTGTCAATATTACTGGGTCTTTCCGCTTATGGCACTTAGCTAGGTTTTGTTGAGTTGAATGCCGAAGGCAGGTTGGAAATCGTAGGCGAGCCGGAAATTGGAAAAGATATTGAAGTAATCTTTACATTTACTCCCCTGGCCGAGTTAAAACATACTAAAGGAATACCTGACACTGCGAAAATATGTTCTCATCCCGATTTGACTTTCATCGGCGGCCCTTCGGGATTCCGACCTACGATTACTATTTGTGGTGTCGGGTGCGGAGACCCGACACCACCTGGGAAATTAGAAGGCAGGATCGCTCATTCCGCTGGAGGCGGAATTTCGGATCACTGCCCTATATCTTTTTCATGCTTCGTGTGAAATGTCAGGAGTGTAAAGCTCCTTCCCTGCTAAATTTAAAAACTTATTAAGAAAGAGCAGATGTGGCATCTGCGGCCCACGGAAATCCGGTATAAGCCGGTCAACCCGGGAATATTATAAATTACCGGCGAAAGCCTATGAATCCTTTCAGTCGGCTTTCACCGGCAATAAAAAGCAGAATGACATCCCCCCTCGTATTAAGCCGGCTGGGCCGGAAATACGTAGCTGTCATCCTCTCTATATTTAAGAGTAAAAAGACCGCAAAAAAATACAGGCAGTGTCAAAATAGATTAAAAAAACCTGGAAATTGCTTTGAAAGGTAGAAGGGCATTTTTTAAGGTGTACCGATTTTCTCGAGCTCAAGCGATTTGTTTCGCCTGATTGTAAGACTGCCTAACCGCCTCTGTTCGCTAATTCTATCCGTTCTTTGATTGAAATGTCCGTGGCAGACAGCGCTCATAAATGTTTTGAAATTACGGCCGAACCGTTCGATAGAAAACCGCTCGGCATTGGCCCGGATTTTTTTCGGCTCGAACCAGCGGTTTAGCTCGAATCTGCGGATCGCATCGATCACCGAGTTGGCTGTCTGGCGACCGAAAAAGAGCCCGGTGATACCGTCGATAACCGTCTCCTGCGCCCCGCCTCGCGCATAGGCGATAACCGGTGTTCCGCAGGCCTGGGCCTCGATCGGGATAATCCCGAAATCTTCCTCGGCGGCGAAAACAAACGCTTTTGCCCTCTGGAGATAATCCCTGAGTACCGGGGTTGGTTGAAATCCGAGAAATTCGATATTATCCGATGCTTTGCTCCTGATTTTTGTCAGTTCCGGGCCGTCGCCGATAACGATCAGCTTTTTGTCCGGCATTTTCGCGAAGGCCTCGACAATAATATCGATCTTTTTGTACGGTACCATCCGCGATGCGGCCAAGTAAAAATCTTCTTTCTCAATTTGAAGGCTGAAATTCCGGACATCGACCGGCGGATATATGACGGTCGATTCGCGGCCATATATTTTTTTTATCCGCCGCCCGATGTAATTGGAAATGGCAATAAATTCATCGACACCGTTGGCGGTCCGGTAATCCCACATCCGTATCCGGTGCAGGATATACCGCGCCAGCCAGCTTTTCAAACCTTTTGTCAGACCCGATTCTTTCAGGTACTGATGTGTCAGATCCCAGGCATAGCGCATGGGGGAATAGCACATGCAGATATGAAGCTGGTCGGGGCCGGTGATGACGCCTTTGGCGACGGCATGACTGCTGGATATGATCAAATCATATTCCGACAGGTCGAATTGCTCGACCGCCAGCGGCATCAGCGGCAAATACGAACGGTATCTGGTTTTCGCTTTGGGGAGTTTCTGTATAAACGATGTCGTGACTTTTTTATTCTGAATGAATCCTTTCAGATCATCGGGCAAAAATTCAACCTGCGCATACAGGTCGGCCTGTGGAAACAGGTTAAGCATCTGCTCGACCACCCGTTCCGAGCCTGAATAATCGACAAACCATTCATGCACGATGGCGACTTTCAGCCGGCTCAGGTCGTATTGTTCCCGGTCGATCATCGCGCGACATCCTCGGTTGCAGGCGTATTATGCTTTGTTGTCGATTCTGTCGCCGTTACCACCCGGATATTTTCCGGCGAACGTTTCAATACAATTTTTCCCGGTATAGCCTGTTCGCGGGCAGGGATGATTTCCCCGAAATCTTCCGGGGCGACATTTCGCCAGTGGTGCAGAGTTTTTTCGAATGTGTATTTGAAATCAAATCCGTTTTCAAGCAGGGCCCCGGGAATAATATGGGTCGGGGTGGCCGCTTTTTTCACCCGGACAGGGTGGATCGGATTTTTGAAGCCGAATATTTTTTGCACTATTTCCGAGATTGGAAGCAAAACCATGAGCGGTATTGGGAAAATAACCGCCCGTGTTCCGGAAAAATGCTTGATGACTTCGACAATTTCGGACAATGGCTGGGTCGGGGTTTCGGCATAATTGTAGCAGAGATAATCGCGATCCATATCCATCGTGAAGTCGATACTGTCGAGCAGACCGTAGATATAGCCGTACGATTTATGAATTTTCGGGGAACCCGGAAAAGCGAAATAACCCTTTTTGATAGCTTTTATCATCCTCATAATATTTCCCGGATCGCCGGGACCGTAAAGCACTCCCGGGCGGGAAATTATCAATCTTCGATGCGGATAGGCGCGTTGCCACATCTCGTGGATCAGCTCAGCCGGATATTTCGAACCGCCGTATGGAGTCGAGGGCTGTATCGGGCTGTGTTCATCGGTCGGCCCGGCAGTCGGGCCGTAAACGGAGATACTGCTGGTGAAATAGATGCTGTCGCAACCGGTCATGTCGGCGTATGCGCAAACATTATGCGCCCCTTTGAGATTGGTTTCGAAATATTCTTCACGGATATGTCCCGGCTCGCGGTGAATCGCGGCCAGGTTGAAGATCCATTCCGGGCGGGTGTCGATCAGATCGGCCGGGATCGGGTTACGGACATCAGTAAACGA
The DNA here is from genome assembly GCA_003641425.1 of Candidatus Zixiibacteriota bacterium. Lineage (GTDB taxonomy): Bacteria > Zixibacteria > MSB-5A5 > GN15 > PGXB01 > PGXB01. The sequence goes on along the minus strand of QNAH01000045.1, from coordinate 7,987 downwards.
GGTGGTGATACCCGGTTGTCCCGCCAGGCTGCTGGGTCGGATATCGGCCAGGTGGACATGATCGAATCTTCTGGTTTTAAGAAAATGCCGCGCCAGATGCGTTCCGACAAATCCGGCGCCTCCAAAAATAACACAGCTTCTCATGCTTTGATCTCTTCCTTGAGAGTAAGCCGTCGGCGTATTATTGCCGGCAGTTTGATATCGAATTCTTTTTTTATGCCTTTTTTCTCGGCGGTATCGGAAGCAATAACTCCCAGGACCGTCAGGAAAAATGTCAAAAATCCGGCCAGTAGTGTGATGGTCAGGCGATGCGGGCCCGATTTCAGGGTCGGCAGGGAAGGGGTATCCAGAACTCTCACAATCGGGACATCCTTCTGCGCCTCGAGTTTGGCCAATTCATACTGCTGAAGCACGAGCATATAGGCCTGTGATTTTATTTCAAGTTCCCGCTTCAGGCGGGCAAGATTTATCAGTATTTCAGGGTCGGTAGTCATATCCCAGTCACGGTTGACTGCCTGGTACTCCTGCAGGTTATCCTCGGCCTCTTTAAGCTGCTGTTTGCGGTCGGATACCTCGCGTTCGAGATAACGGACATTGTCCTTGGCCCGTGATCTGCGTTTATGAAGATTGAATGATTCCAATTCTTCGAGATACCGGCCGAGAATCATTTTCGAAAGGCGGGGATACTTTGTTTCTACAGTCAGAGATATCACCCCGGTTTTTTTATCCATGTCGATGGTGGTGATCTCTCTCAGCGCATGACGTAATTTTTCCGGGTTGTCGCGGTCGAAATATTCCGGCAGAGTCAATCGAACGACCTTATCGTCATGCACAAAGGAATAGTCTCCCTCCAGAACGGCATCGGTAACCGTCCTTGAGTTCAATATGTTCGGGAACAGCTCCGATGAGTTTTCATCCTGCGTCATGAAGGCATCGAGACCGGCCAGTTTTTTCAGGTTTGCCATTTTGTCGATTTTCCCGGAGGGGAGAATCGATGCGGTCGATCGGTATTGATTGGGAAACAGAAAAGCGATACCGGCTGTAAGTATCATAACTGCCAGAACTGTTATGGCGATAATTTTTCTCTTGTGCAAAAGAAGCCCGGTGATTTCGGGCAGATTGAGTTCGTTCGATCGGTTTTTTGTGTCTGTTCGGCCGTTTACCTCATCCGTGAGACCGGCGCTTTTTAGCGTCATTTTTCTTTTCTGCATTGGCTACTCCATTAGCTCAGCACTTTTTGTTTATGCAAGCCACATGCCGGAATCAAGTTTTGAGATTAAAATAATATGTTGTTGCGGTGCAAAAGGTTTCGTGGGCAGATAAATGAGTCAAATCACGATGTTTTCTTATATTGGAAATAAATTCTGTAATTTGATGGAAAATATTTCGAGATGGGGGCGTTTAGCTTAACTTTTTAATGGTTTCCAGAAGTCGTTGGGCCGATTTTTCCCAGTTGAATTTGCGGGCCTGCGAATAGCCGTTTTCGATCAGCCTTTGCTTGAGATTTTCATCTGAAAGAACCTGATTGATTTTCGCGGTAATATCGTTTGAATCATAGGGGTCGCAGTATACGGCGGCCTCGCCGCAGATCTCGGGAAGCGAGCCGGAATCGGACACGACGCAGGGGCATCCGCAGGCCATCGCCTCGAGCGGCGGCAGACCGAAACCCTCGTACAGCGACGGGTAAACAAACAGGCCGGCATGGCGATATAGCTCGATCAGGCGGTCGTCGCTGATATGCCCGGTGAATTCGATTTGATCACTCAGACTTTCAGTTTTATCCAAAGTGCTTTCGGCAAAGACTTTGCTTTTACTGCCGACAATGATCAGTTTAAGATTGCGCCTATCGAGCAGGCTGAATGCCTCGAGCAGTCGAGTGAAATTTTTTCTCGGGTCGATCGAGGCCACACAAAGAATATAATCCTGCGTGGGAATATCAATTTCATTGGATTTCAAGCGGCTGAAACGCTGATTGGCGGCGCAGTGGATGACTTCGATTTTGGCCCTGTCGATTTTTAAAACATCGGCGATCTCGTTTTTCGAAAATTCGCTGTCTGAAAAAATAATCCGCGAGCTTTTGGCCACGCGGGGCAGGAGCCATTTATAAACTGTTGCGAATTTCCACGAGTACCACTCCGGATGCCGTAACGGCGCGGTATCATGAATGGTAACGATTTTGTTTTTGTAATTTATCGGGGCCATATTGGCCAGGTTGATCAGCAGGCCGCCATGCCCCTGATTTTTCATGAACCGCGGCAGTTCATACTGCTCCCATATATAGCCGGTGAAATGGCCGATAATTTCGGCCCCGAGAATCTCGGCGATTTTATCGTGAATGATATTTTTGGGTGCGATAAACCGAATATCGGGTTGAAGCTTTTTAAGCACCAGCGATATTTCGATGGCATGACGCTGAACCCCGGTCAGGTTCTGTGTCAGAAAACGGGCATTAACTATCACCGCACCTGTCCCTATCCCACAAAGCCAGCATGAAACCGAGACAGATCATCAGGGTCGGCGATTCGATGACATTGAGTGTCGCGCCGTAGGAGAAAAAAATCAGAGCGAAAACCAGAAAATAGATATTATATCTTTCCGCCGGTTTAATAGTCATGATCTTAGTAATTAACCAGAAAATAATCAGGCCGAGAATGATAATCCCGAAATTTACCAGGAGATAGACATAAACATTATCGGCGGCGTTGTATAAGCCCGGTTCGAAATATTTCTGCGCCGCGCCGATTCCGCCCAGACCGCGACCGGTGAAATACATGTATGAATCCGACAGCAACCGGTAGGCGTCGGGCCACATAATCTCCATCCGCTCGATATACGAGGCCGAGACAGCGGTCATGACGATATCATCGGAATTGAGGTAGCCGGTCAGTATTTTCGGCGATGTTGCCGCGAGTATCGGCGGAACAACGCCATAGATAAAAATCAAAACGAGCAGAATCTTAATGACAACTCCGGCTGTACGGCTGAACCTGTTGCTGTTATTAATCGTTTTTTTCAAGAAAATGTAAAACAACAGCAATATCAGAAATGCGAAAATAGAGGATTTGGCGGTGGTCAGGACGATTCCCGCGAATGACAGAAGCAAAAGTGGTCGGTCATAAATTATCATCTTTTTTGAGCGGAAATCACGACTCCGAATTGTTACAGTCAGGTACAGGGCGGACAAGCAGAAAAGCAGAATGGCAGTCTCATAAGAAACGCGACCGAAGCCTGACAGGCGCGGCAGACCGAGGGTCCACCATTCGATAGAACCGGGAATAGTGACACCGTAGGCATCGTATTCGAACCCGATCCATGGAAGCTCGAAGAGCATCTCGAGTACAAGTCCGAGAAGGATGATCGGAGTGAAAATGCGGTACAGCCGGACAAAGAATTTGGTTTTCAAGCCGCACATATAGACCGCCATCAGGCCGACAAAGAAGGTCAAGATGATTTTCAACCCGAAAGCGACCTGCATCAGAGAAAGACCGTTTACCAGTCCGACAATCAACCCGTAGCATATCAGTCCCGCAAGCGCCAGCATCAGTTTGTTGATCCGGGCGGTCATGGTTGTCTGAAGGGCAAAGTAGAAGAATATCAGTATAAGAATCAGGTCTTTGAGATAGACCAAGATCGGCAGGCCGGCGCTGTAGAAAAAATAGCGTAGAGGGGCCTCGAAAACGATAAAGCCGAACCAGACGTACAATATTTTTTCAAAAAGGTTTTTCATTCAGATACCTGCGAATATACTTCGATGTACTTTTTGACCACATTGTCAATCTGAAAGATTTTTGCTTTTTCAAGGCAGTGGACGGACATCTGTTCTATTAGCCCGGGATCGGCGATAAATTTGCTTATCCTGTCCTCGAGATCGCCCGGGACCGCCGGATCGAAAACGAACCCGGTTTTGTTCACATCGACCACCTCCGAGGTGCCGCCCATGCCGGTCGCTATAATCGGTATTCCGCATGAATATGATTCGATGACGATGCGCGGAAAGGCGTCGTCGCACAATGACGGGATGATGGCAATGTCGATCTGGCTGTAAATGTCTTCCGGTTTTCTGTGTCCCATAAATTCAATTTTATCACCCCGGAAGCGTTCAATCAACTTTTTTTCATACCTTTTGGTAATACCCCGTCCGAAGATTTTCAGTTTGGCCCTGTCGGGATTCATCGCCGCAAACCGTTCGAGAAGGTACTCGGTGCCCTTGATCGGCGCCATCAGGCCGACACAGCCGAATGTGACAGGCTCGTCGGCTCCCTTTGTTCGGTTATTGGCAAGATTGAAATCGGCGGCATTGTATATAAAGGATTTGATTTTCGATTCCCCGAAGTAACCGTAGCGCAGGTGCTTATCCAGAATAAAGCGGCTGACGCCGACAACGGCATCTATATGTAAAGAATGCCTTTTACGCGGGATAGAATATAGCCGACAGCCGCCGCATTGTTTTTCGCAATTCTTGTCGTTTTTGTACATGGTTGAGTTGGGGCACAGCAAATAATGGTCGCGGATGGTGTGCACGATAGGCAGTTTGTGTTTTCGGGCCGTTTCCCATGTCGACACCGAGAACCCGGCCAGGTTATTGGTGTGGATGAGATCCGGTTTTTCCGCAGTGATTATATCTGCAAGACGTGCCGCGGCGAAAGGATTGTACGAGTCGAGCAGGTGCCAGAACGGTTTCTTGTATGCCGGCTGTTGCTTGGCGGTGCGCATCCAGTACGCGTTGGGGATCCTGAGATAGTACACTTTGATATCATTGACTTGGTCAGTCGAATCTGTATCCGCGGTGGAGACGATCACCGGCCGGACACCATGCTTTTTCAGACCCTCGGCCAATAGCTGTACCGAGCGTTCCGCCCCGCCGACATTATTGGGATGGTAGAGGCTGTTTATGATCAGGATTTTATTCATATCAATCGGGTGCCGGGCGGCTGCCGAAATTCGAGATCCTGGCTAGCGTATTGACAATCGCCGATTTCTCGTAATGATCAAGCATCATTTTATAGCCCAGATAAATAGAAAGCACAATAAGCACAACTGTTGCCGCTGACATTATTAAAATATTCGAAATAAAAGATACGGCGTAAGACACTCCGAGCACGGCGATAATCCAGATATAGATCATCCGAATGGCATTACTCATTGAAATATCAGAGAAGGGCTCGTGTTTTTTTATAAGCCCGTTTAGAATAAACATTTCGACAGTCAGCCGCGCCGCCCAGACGACAGCGACACCGGGGATACCGATATGTTTTGTTAGTAAATAAAGAGCCACCCAGTAGAACGGCAACTCGATCAATTGCAACTTTGCGGTAATATCCGGCCGCCCGATCGCCTGGATGGCGTTGAATGGCACCCTTGCCACCGAGGAAAAAAGAACGCCGACCGCAAGTATTTGCAGAACCGGCGCCGACTGATCGGCGAAGTCCTGACCGAGCCAGAGAAGCAAGAAGGGTCGGGCATAGACAATGACAGCGATAACCAGCGGTGTCATGACGATCAGGATATATTTAATTGCCTGTTTGTAGAGCTTGACAAGCTTTTGTGTGTCGGCCGCGGCGTAAGCACTGAAGGCAGGGAAGAGCACCCCGAGAATTCCGATCGGAATGACAAAACACCGGGTAATCATGTCGTAGGAGGCAACATAATATGTAACGGCGGTCATGGTCAGGATGGAGCCGATAAAGAAACGGTCGAGGTTACCCATCATGGGACCGATCAGGTTGCTTATACTCAACCATCCTCCATAGCGCAGGAGTATTCCGACAAATCCCTTATTGCCGCCGCTCTCATCGGGTGATTTCTCCAGATTTTTCCAGCAGTAATATGAGTAGAATGTCAGCGACAGAAGTTTGCTGACCACAAGCATCCCGACAATCGGAAATAGATTTTTGGAAAACGGCAATACCATCAGGGGAACAAGAAGAGTGGCCAGACTTGAAGGAATCTTGATGGCATTTATAATACCGAATTTCTGTTGCGCCTCGAGAACCCCTCGGGTGCCGGTGATCAGCAAGACTAATGGAATCGAGAGGGCCAGCAGGTAAAATGCGGCGCGGGATTCTTCGACAAGTTGCGGAGGAATATTCAAGAGGGAATTGACCATCCATTCGGTCAGAAGCGCCACCAGGCCGCCGCCGGCGATACCGAAAAGAAACAGCAAAGTCAGCGCGGTAGTGACCAGTTTCCTTATTCGATGATATTCACCGCGGGCCATATATTCGGCGACAAATTTCGTGGTCGCGCGTCCGATGCCCATATCGAACAGGGTGAAATAACCGATCACCATCCAGGCAATAGCCAGCACCCCGAAGCTATCGGTGCCAAGCCCCTTTACCAGGATCGGTATGGTGATAAGCGCCACCGGTATCGGTGACAGGTATCCGATCAGGTTGTAAAAAGTATTGCGGGCCAGAAGTTCCCCGTCGAGATGACCCGGCCCCTTGTTTTCGATTTTAGCATTAAGGCGCTCGTTATTCATAAATCATATACACCGTGCAATTATAATCAGGCTGAAATCGGGGCAGGAAAAAGAATATGAAAAAATTTTAATCATCCCTGATCAATTCCGGGTTTGGATTTCGCCGGGAAATCCCCTTTGTATTTTTACCGTATCTAATCCGGCATCCATGCCGACATAATCGTTCAATTAATGGGGATTAATAGGGTAAAGTCAACTATTATAATATGGCTTATTCGCCCAGTTCCGCCTCGAGCGCGGGGATGATCGAATCAAGCTTATAGGCGGGGGGAGTCTGTTCATAATATTGTTTGAATATTCCCAGCGCCTCCTCCTTCTTGGCCCGGTCGTCCTGCTCGGTCAGGATGTTGGCCAGATTTATCCAGGTGGGGATACTTTTCGGATTGATGGCCAGGCTTTTCCTGAAGAACTCCTCGGCTTTGGGAATATTATTCAGCGAGATATAATTGACGGCAATATTAGCATAGGCCTCGGACGAGGGGCCGAATCTCTCCAGGGCATCGAAAAGGACGTTACTGGACTCTTCGAATTTCCCCATTTGCGACAATGCCCGGGACAGGTAGAGATAATAATCCTTCGACTCGGGATCATCGGCAATAATAAGTTTACAGTACTTTACAGTCATATACATATTCATATTTCGATAATGGAAATCAGCCAGTTTCGGCCAATACATCTTCTCGTTGTCGCCGGTGAGGACCATGACCGCGATAGCATTGATGGCATCTTCATAATCTTCATACATCGGCGCCATTTCGATAATCTCCCGGTTGATCTCCCGGTCATGGACATACAGGATTTTAGCGCGCCTGAAATATGTATAAGCCGAATCGTAAATATCCAGTTTCTTGAAACTCAGTCCCAGGTAGTAAAGAAGGTCGCGATCAGACGGTTTTTCCCGAAGCGCCTTTTTGAATATGTTCACAGCCTTGTTGAAGTCGCCGCTATCGAGAGCCCGACGTCCCTCAGCTGTCAATTTACCGACATCGGCCGCCTTCTCCCCGCAACCGATCATAAATAACAGGCCGGCCAATAATAGTGTCGAAGTAATATATCTTGCAGTCGTATATCTCATTACCGTGTATAATAGCGAAAAACGGCTTGATTTTCAAGCAGGTTTAGATCATTTTGAACCGGATGAAGACTACTGTATTTTTTTTACTGGCTTTACTTTCCGTCTATTCATTCTGTTTTGCCATCGACTTACCGGCGCCTATCGAAAACGGTAAAATCGCGGTTACGCTTGTATATGATCGGATCATTGACGGAATAGAGTTCAACAGTGCCAATCTCGACCGGTGTCTGCGCAATCACCTTGATTATTATCTCTGGCATAAGGGATGGGATTATGAATTTGTCGATAATGATACCACGGTGAGGGATGATTTTCGCTATCGTCTGCAGATGAAAGTAAAGGCCTCGTTTAAATCCAAAAAAATCAGGTCGATCAATGGAGTGGACACCAGGGAAACAAAATACGGGTGATTTCTCAAAATCGAGACCGAT
>QNAH01000044.1 GCA_003641425.1 Candidatus Zixiibacteriota bacterium | reverse complement strand
TTTCAGATTAGTCGTTCGCGAATGACAAAACGTTACCGTAGCGTTGGCCATCTCTGCCTTCTGAAGAAGCATCGCCCCGACCGGCTTACCGACTATATTCGAACGGCCGACCACGACTACCTCCCGTCCCGAAGGATCGATATCGTATCGGCGCAACAGTTCTACTATTCCGTATGGCGTGCATGAAAGAAAAGTCGGATGACCCAGAAGCATCATACCTACGCTATGCGGATGAAAACCATCGACATCTTTGGCCGGATCAATCAGCAATGTGATCGTCATTTCATCAATATGGTCCGGCAGCGGTAATTGCACCAGGATACCATCGATATCCTCCCGTGCATTCAATCCGGATACAATTTCGACCAATTCATCCTGACTGATATCTGCCGGGCGGCGTATGACCTCGGAATAAATTCCAATTTTATCGCAGGCCTTGGCCTTACCCCTGACATAACTCTGCGAGGCTGGATCATCACCGACAAGGACCGCCGCCAGACCGGGCGTCACCCCGGACTCTTTGAGCTTTTCGACCCGAAGCTTCAACTCCCCCTTGATCTCTTTGGCCACTTTTTTCCCGTCGATGATTATTGCCTCCACGGCACCCTCACTCATTTAAATCGGATTCCGCGACACTGCCGTAATCGATCTTGAACCGCTCGATCCCCTCGGCCGCACCGTCCGACGCACTTATCGTCAATAAAACACCACTGATTTTTATGTCGTCTTTGGCACATGTAAACCGCTTGGGCATAGCGGTTAAAAAACGATCCAGCGAAGGCACCTTGGCCATACCCAGAATCGAATCATGCGGCCCGGTCATACCGACATCGGTAATATATGCCGTTCCCCGCTCCGAAACGGTCTCATCAGCCGTCTGCACATGCGTGTGCGTCCCGATGACCGCTGAGACCCGCCCATCAAGATAATAGGCCATGGCCTGTTTCTCCGACGTCACCTCGGCATGAAAATCGATTATCACAATATCAGTCTGCTCCCTGATTATGCCCAGTTCCTTATCCGCCACTCGAAAAGGACAGTCCACATCCTTCATATAGGTCCGCCCCATCAGGTTGAGAACTCCTATCTTGACACCGTTGACATCGGCAATATAACGCCCGTGTCCGGGACAACCCGGCGGATAATTGGCCGGACGAAGCAGTTTCGGCTGCTCATCGAGATATTTTAAAATATCCATTCGGTCCCAGATATGATTGCCCGATGTCTGGCAATCAACCCCATAGGAAAATATCTTCCGTGACATCTCCGGGGTAATACCGAAACCGCCGGCCGCGTTCTCGATATTGGCGATTACATAATCCGCCTCGTATTTTTCCTTCAGCGACTTGCACATCTGGGAAACGACAAAACGCCCCGGCTTGCCGACCAAATCGGCAAAGAACAATACTTTTATTTGCGATTTCATAACTCGTCTATTTGGCAAATTCAGTCGCCCGGGATTCCCTGATCACAGTTACCTTGATCTGACCGGGATACTCCATCTCCTGCTCGATTTTCTTGGCCAGATCGCCGGCCAGAATCGTAGCCGCCAGATCATCAATTGTCTCACACTCGACTATAACCCGGACTTCACGGCCCGCCTGAATAGCAAAGGCTTTTGCCACCCCCTTAAATGAATCAGCTAACTCTTCCAGTTTCTCCAGACGCTTGATATACGCTTCAAGCGGCTCTCTTCTGGCGCCCGGTCTGGCACCCGATATGGCATCAGAGGCCTGCACCAGTACCGAATAGGGCGACTCCTGCGGAACATCGCCGTGATGCGAAGCCACCGCGTTGAGAACAATCGGATCCTCGTTGTAACGCGCCAGGAAGTTGACACCGATCTCGGTATGCGTCCCTTCCGTTTCTCTATCGATCGCCTTGCCGATATCATGCAGAAGAGCCGCCCGCTTGGCGATATTGGGATCGAGCCCCAGTTCCGCTGCCATCAGCCCGGCCAAAATTGCAACTTCCTTGGAATGTTGCAATACATTCTGGCCATACGAACTGCGGTAATTCAGCTTACCCAGTAATTTAATAATATCGAGATGAAGCCCCTGAACACCGACGTCGAAACAGGTCTGTTCGCCTATCTCGCGAACAATTATTTCCATCTCCTTTTCAGTCTTCGACACCACTTCCTCGATCCGGGTCGGGTGAATGCGGCCGTCGGCAATCAGTTTTTCAAGCGACATTCGCGCAATTTCCCGGCGGATCGGATCGTAACCGGAAAGAATGACCGCCTCCGGAGTGTCATCGACAATTACATCGATCCCGGTCGCGGTTTCAAACGAACGGATATTCCGCCCCTCACGGCCGATAATGCGCCCCTTCATCTCTTCATTGGGAAGGTTGACCACCGAAACCGTCGATTCGACTGCATGATCAGCGGCACAACGATAAATCGCCTGGATTATGATTTCTTTGGCTTCCTTGTCGGCTTCGCGCTCGGCCTTGTCTTTAATCTCCTTGACCATCGCGGCCGCCTCGATCTTGGCCTCACCAATAAGGTTTTCCTTCAACTCCTGCTTGGCTTCCTCGGGAGTCATACCGGCAATCCGCTCAAGTTTTTCATTCTGAGAATGCAGAAGTTTCTCGAGCTCCTGCTCGCGAAACGCGATGCCCTTTTCACGGCCGCTGAGAGTCCTTTCCCGATTCTGAAAATCTTTTTCACGTTTGGTCAGGGAATCAAGCTTGCGATCGACCGAGGCTTCTTTATCACTTAGCCTTCGTTCGGTCTTCTGAATCTCATTTCTTTTATTCTGAAGCTCCCGCTCATAATTGGATTTTACTCCATACCACTCTTCCTTGGCCTCTAAAAGAGCTTCCTTTTTCTTTATTTCCGCTTCTTTTTCGGCTTCGGCAATCAGCCTCCTGGCGGTATCTTCGGCACCACTGACCTTCTTGTCGCCAATTCGGCGAAGAAGCAGCCAGGCGATACCAAAACCGACTAATGCCGCAATCACCGCAATAAGAATATACAGTGCGATGTTGTTCATTCGTCCTCCTCGCTCCCCCTGGTAAGGAGCTATCTATGTGTAAAGAATAATGATATTGGGAAGAATGATAGATTTTCAGAAGGATAAATATTTAGTCGGTCTCGGAATCCGGTAAGGTCGAATCCAATAAATCCAAAAGATTCTTGGCTTTCGTTTCCGCTTCGCTCATCTCGCCCTTATTCTTGTCCTTTAATTCGAGCAGTTCGCCCGCAAAATTAAGAGCAGTAAGAACGGCTATTTTTTGAGGTGATCTATTCTTCGAGCGAAGAGCAATCTCTCGCATATTTTTGTCAACATACTCGGCCACCCGCAGAATATATTCCGGATCGGCATGACCGCGTATGGGATATTCCTCACCAAATATTACAACTTTTACAACCTGTTCTTTTCCAGAAATATCAGGCATCTAAAAATATTATCCTCTGATTAACCAGATCTCTTCTTCTTATATCATTAAATAATCTATATCAAGTTGACTTCTAATAAAAACTTAAATATCTCAATTTACTTTGTCAAGAACATAAAAAAGATCAAAATTGTTCAAGTGTGCCAAGCTTATCGAGAATATTACCCAGCTTGCTCTTCATCTTTTCCGATCTTTCACTCTCATTCTTCTCGATCTCGGACAGTCTCGCTTCCGTTTTCGTTAACTTCTCCTTCAATCGACCGTTTTCTTCCATTAGACTTTTCTTTTCGGCATTAAGCCTTTCGATCAAGGTGACAGCTTTGGTGATCTTTTCTTCCAGTTTTTCCAGCGTATCCATATAATCTCAACTCTCTCTAATTTCCGCATTAAAGCACTTCTTTAAATGCTCAGCTATATTACTATGTAATTTAATAACTTCTTTGCTTTTCAAACTTCCCTTGTCGGATCGATAGACCATCGCGAAGGCAAGCGATTTCTTGCCTTCCGGAACCTGCTTTCCACGATAAAGATCAAATAATTTTACTTCCTCCAGCAACTTGCCGCCCGCCTTGATTATCTCCTTCATAATATCGCCCGCTTGAATATCATCGTCAACAACAATCGCCATATCCTTTGGCGAGGCCGGGAAACGAGGCAAATTCCTGAACTGAATATCATCATTTCTCATGTTCAACATTGTCTCAAAATCCAAAAGGGCCGCAAAAACCGGCTGCTTGATATCAAATGCTTTCGCGATTTCTGGGTCTATCATCCCGGCATGCCCCGCCGCCGGTCGATCCTCGAATTTCAGGTCAAATGACATCCCGTTCATATAAGGTATCCGGTCGGCATATTTGAATTCAGGCACCGGATTTCGGCACCCCGTCACCAATACATCGATTGCGCCTTTGAGATCGTAGAAATTAAAATTCCTCGGCTTGGTAAACCAGTCCGAATCCGATGCGCCGGTAATAATAAGACCCAGTTGCTCGTTCTCCTGTGGGGGATCACCCGGCAAAAATCCCCTGCCAAGCTCAAACAGGCAGAGATTGACATTGCGGCGGGAAATATTATGCGAAACCGACTTGAGCAGCGAATAAATCACACTGCTCTGCATGACCGACAAATCCTCGGCGATTGGATTTAAAATCTTCAACTGCGGTTGCCCGTTTCCCATTACTTTGGCCAATAAATCAGTGTCGGCCAGTCCCGAGCTGTAAGCTTCATCAAATCCTTGGGATGTCATCACCCGCCTGATCTCCGAACGAAGTTCATCATCCTTCCTCGTCACCGCCACCAGAGGACCCGAGTTTCTCTCCACAAACGGTATCGAATCATAACCCTCAATCCTGATTATCTCCTCGATCAGGTCCACTTCACGGGTCACATCGGGCGCATGTGTCGGCGCCAGCACTTCAAGTGTTCCTTTATCTTCAACCCCATATTCCAAGTCCGTTAATATCTTAACTATTCTATCCTTTGAGATTTCAGTACCCAGGAAGGAATTGACGCGTTCCGGGCGAAGCGTGATCCTGATAGGGTCCATTCTTTTTGGATAACAATCGACTATACCCGAGAGAACCTCCCCCCCGGCATATTTTTGCATCAAATATGCGGCCCGATCTATGGCCGCCGGCACCACATTGGGATCGGCGCCCTTTTCAAATCGGATCGATGATTCCGATGTCATCCCCAGCTTTTGTCGGCTCTTGCGAATTGTGATCGAATCGAAATAAGCCGACTCGAGCAAAATATTTCTGGTCTTTTCCGTCACTTCTGTGTCAAGCCCCCCCATAACTCCGGCCGCCGCGACACCTTTCTCGCCATCGGTAATCAGCAACACCCGGGGATCAAGCTCATGTTCCTTGCTGTCCAGGGTTGTAAATTTCTCTCCTTCATGCGCACGGCGGACCAGGATCTCTTTATTCTTAAACAGGTCATAATCGAATGCATGAAGCGGATGCCCGTACTCCATCATTACCAGGTTCGTGATATCGACAATATTCGATATTGGTCTGATACCGCATAATAACAGCTTGCGTTTGATCCACCAGGGCGAGGGCCCGATCTTAATATTCCTGATAATACGCGCCGCGTATCGCGGGCAGGCATCCGGATCATCAATTGAGATATTTATATAATCCGAAGCCTTTTCGGCTGATTCTTCGAGCTTGAATTCGGGCCTCTTGAGTTTTGTTCCGGCCAGACAGGCGCTGTCACGCGCGACTCCAATGGCCGAAAGCATATCGGGACGGTTCGGGGTTAGGTCCAGCTTTATCACCGGATCATCCAGCCCGAAATAATCCAGCGCCGGCTTTCCGATTTCGGCGTCATCTTCGAGAACAATAATTCCGCTGTGGTCCTCGCTCATTCCCAGTTCCATTTCAGAGCAAATCATCCCGTATGATTCGACTCCCCGGAGTTTCGCCTTTTTTATCTTGAATCCTTCCTTAAGAGTCGCCCCGACCTTGGCCAGCACAATCTTTTGACCTTTGGCCGCATTAGGGGCGCCGCAGATCACCTGGAGATGCTCGTCCCCGCTGTCAACCACAGCCTTCTTGAGATGATCCGATCCTTCGACCGGCTCCAGCTCGATTATATGACCGACACAGACATTTTCAAATCCGGCCTCGAACAATTCTTCGACCTCGGCCTCGGCGCCGCTTAACGTAAGCCGCTCGGCCAGCTCTTCGGCCGACCACGGTATATCAGCCAACTCTTTTATCCAGCTGTACGGAACCTGCATTAGATGAACTGCCTTATAAAGCGAATATCGTTCTCATAAAATAATCTTATATCATTGATACCATACTTGAGCATGGCAATACGCTCGACACCGATACCAAAAGCATACCCGGTATATTTCTCAGAATCGATATCGGCCATCTTCAATACATTGGGATCGATCATACCAGCCCCGAGAATTTCCAGCCAGCCGGAATATTTGCAAAGCTGACATCCCTTGCCCCGGCACAGAAAACATGATATATCGACCTCGACCGACGGCTCGGTGAAAGGGAAATAACTCGGGCGGAAACGAAGACTCATCCCCTCGCCGAAAAAATCCCGGCAGAAGGCCACCAGAACGCCTTTGAGATCGGCCATGGTAACGCCTTCATCAACCAGAAAACCATCCACCTGGTGAAAAACACAATAGGATCGCGTCGAAATTTCTTCATTGCGGTAGGTTTTTCCCGGTGTGATCACCTTGACCGGTAATTTGCATTTTTCAAGAACCCTGGCCTGAACCGGCGTTGTATGCGTCCGCAATACCAGATCATTCCCCTCGACATAAAAAGTATCCTGCATATCACGGGCGGGATGATCAGGCGGAAAATTCAACGCCTCGAAATTATAATAATCGGTTTCGACCTCGGGTCCCCTCTCGATGGCAAAACCCATCCCATGAAATGACCGGCACATATCATCGATAACCTGGGTGATCGGGTGAATAGCTCCGAGACGACGGGCAATACCCGGAAGCGTGGGATCAATCCCCGCCTTAACCCTGGATATCTTAAATTTATTAAGCGCCGATTTTATCTCCTGATCGATCTCCACCTTGATTTTATTTGCGGCGGCTCCGACCGATTTTCTTTGCTCGATAGGGAGATCTTTTAGTGATTTGAGAATCGAGGTTATAACACCCTTACGACCGAGATATTTTATGCTGATATTATTGAGGTCGTCTTGCGTGGAAGCCGAAGCGATAGCCGCTAATGCTTGGGCTTTGATTTTATCGATATCTTTTAAACCGGGCATGGCCAGCCTCGAAATCAGCTGGCCTTGGCCATTTCCACAAGGCGCCCGAAAGTGGCTTCATCACGGGCGGCAATATCAGCCAGGGCCTTGCGATCCAGACCCACACCGGCCTTCTTTAAACCGTTGATGAAGGTGGAATAGTTCAAACCGTGCTGCTTGGCGGCAGCCGAAATACGAATTATCCAGAGACGGCGGAATTCACGTTTTTTATTTCGGCGGTCGCGATAAGCATAAGTCATTCCCTTATGAACCGTCTCCAGCGCCGTCCGATACAGTCGTGAACGGGCTCCGTAATTTCCGCGGGCCTTCTTCAGTATCTTTTTATGTCGTCTATGCGCGGCAACATTGTTCTTTGCGCGTGGCATTTTCCAACTCCTGCTTCAATTATTTATTCAATCATTAATAAGGAATCATCTTCTTGACGCGAGGGGCATCAACATCACTGACCAGACCCGACTTACGTAGATTCCTTTTCCGCTTCGGCGATTTTTTGGTCAAAATGTGTGAATGATAAGCCTTTTTCCTCTTGATCTTACCCGTCGCCGTCTTCTTGAACCGCTTGGCTGCTGACCGGTTCGTTTTGATCTTTGGCATTTTCGGTCCTCTTCTGTTTTACTTTCACACTCTGTGTTTTCGGGTTCAAAACCATTGTCAGGCGTCGCCCCTCCAATTTCGGCTCCTGTCCAATAGTGCTTACATCTTCTAACTCTTCGACAACTCTGTCTAAAATTTTTCTTCCCAGTTCGATTCGCGCCATCTCGCGCCCCGCAAACATTACAAATACCTTGACTTTGCTTCCCTGCTCCAAAAATTCGCGGACATGACGAGTCTTGAACTGGTAATCATGCTCGTCTGTCTTGGGACGATAACGCATGGCTCTCATCTGAACCGTATGCTGCTTTTTCTTTGCCTGCTTGGCCTTCTTGGCCTGCTGATATTTATATTTGCCGTAATCCATGATTCGGCAAACCGGCGGCTGACCGTTCGGGGCGATTTCTACAAGATCCAGATTGGCCGCGCGAGCCCTGGCCAATGCTTCCTTGACAGGTAATATCCCTACCTGCTCGCCATTGTCATCGATCACCCTTATCGGTGATGCGGTGATCCTCTCGTTGACCCGAACGCGGTCTACTCTTCTCTTTATATCTTCCTCCCTTTACAACAGTTTCGAATGTATTGCCTTGTCGTTCTTTTCGGCTTTCAATATCTCAATAAGTTCCGCCGGTTCAAACGAACCCACGTCCCCTTTTCCATGAAGCCGGACCGAAACGGTACCGCTTTCCTTCTCCTTGGCCCCTATTATAAGCATATACGGAATTTTCTGCAACTCCGATTCTCTAATCTTATGTCCAATTTTTTCCGACCGCGAATCCAGCTCCGCCCGAAAACCGTTCTCCATCAAAGACTCCTGGATCTGACGCCCGTAATCGTTAAAATCATCGGTAATCGGCAAAACCCTCACCTGAACCGGAGCCAGCCAGAGCGGAAACCTCCCGGCATAATGCTCTATCAAAACGCCGAAAAATCGCTCGATCGAACCCAGGAGCGCCCGGTGAATCATGAACGGCCTCTTCAGCTTACCGTCCTTGTCCGCATAGGTCATATCAAAACGCTCCGGCAGGTTGAAATCAAACTGAATGGTCGAACACTGCCAGCTCCGACCAAGCGCATCCTTGATTTTGATATCGATCTTCGGCCCGTAAAAAGCACCGCCGCCCTCATCGACCGAGTATTTCAAATCAAGTATCTCGAGTGCCCGGCGTAAACCGTTTTCGGCTTTGTCCCAGTCACTCTTGCTGCCGATCGCCTTGGCCTCGGGACGAGTCGACAGATAAATATCATATTCCTTGAACGCAAACGGATCAAGTATATGCAGACAGAACTTGATCAGCCACACCAGTTCGTCTTCCATCCCCTCAGGGGAGACGAAATGATGGGCATCGTCCTGTGTAAAACCGCGCACTCGCATCAGTCCGTGTAAAACGCCCGGCATCTCGTACCGGTAAACGGTTCCCAGTTCCGCCCAGCGCATCGGCAGGTCGCGATAGCTCCACCGCCGCGACTTATACATCATTATATGAAACGGGCAGTTCATCGGCTTGATCTGGTATTTTTCCTCATCAATCTGAATCGGCTGATACATATCTTCTTTATAATTTTCGGTGTGCCCCGACCGTTTCCACAATTCAAGATTCGCTATATGCGGCGAGTAAACGAGCTTATAACCGTTCTTGAGATGCTCCTCCCGCCAGAAATTTTCGATCTCGTTTCTTATTATGGCCCCCTTCGGCTGCCACATGACCAGACCGGCCCCGACTTCATTGGTAATGTGGAACAGCTCCAGCTGCTTGCCAAGCATCCGGTGATCCCGTTTCTTAGCCTCCTCCAACCGGTACAGAAAATCATCCAGCATGTTCTTCTTGGGGAAAGAAATCCCGTAAATACGCTGCAGCATCTTCTTATTTTCGTCGCCGCGCCAGTAGGCTCCCGACGACGATAGCAGCTTGAAGGCCTTGACAATTCCGGTATTCGGAATATGCGGACCGCGGCAAAGATCTTCGAACGATGAATGCTTATAAACGGTCACCCGGTCATCGAGAATATCCTCCTCGAGCATCTCCACCTTGTAAGTGTCATCCTTTTTCCGATACTCTTCGAGAACATCCTTCCGATCGACTTCGATTCTTTCGAACTCGGCTTTTTCCTTTATGATTTCCCGGACTCTCTTTTCTATCTTCTCGAGATCCTGGGGAGAAAACGGCTTTTCAACCTCGAAATCATAATAAAAACCTTCCTCGATCGGCGGACCGATAGCCAGCTTAACATTCGGAAACAGCTCGGTCACCGCCTGGGCCATGATATGCGCCGAGGAATGCCAGAATATATATTTGCCTTCGGGTGAATCGAAAGTAAGTATCTCGATCGGTGCATCCTCTTCGATCTTACACGAAAGATCACGCAAATGCCCGTTCACCTTCACCGCCAGCGCTTCCTTGGCCAGACGCGGAGAAATTAACTTGGCGACCTCGTAACCGCTGATGCCGCCGTCGAAAATCTTCTCGGACCCATCCGGAAATTTGATTTTTACTTCACTCATTCTATATAACTATAAGCGGGCATAAACCGGAATAGTTCCGATCTATATCCCGCCAAATTAATGGTGGGCGATACTGGAATCGAACCAGTGACCTCTTGCATGTCAAGCAAGCACTCTAACCAACTGAGCTAATCGCCCATTCCTTACCGTCTTAAACATACAACTGCAAAACTTGCAAGCCTTAACAATATATTAATTTATCGAATCTGTCAAGAAAAATATTAGCCCTTAACTACCCCGTCGCCTTCAATATACGGCCCGACAACCATCTTATTTGATAAAGAGTCGCCAAATCCGCCGATATAATACTTTACGGGAAAGGATTCACCCGTATATTAGAAATATATGGCAAAAAACGCAAAATACTGTTACTTATTATGACCTCGAATAACCCTATAATTTTCAAAAAAAACAGGATAAAATCCCTCCTGCCGATCTTTGCCGTATTATTTCTAATAATCCCTCAATCCGCCTACTCTCAGGGCTCCATTTTCGGAACCGTCACCAACTCCGATCTGTCCACCCCCCAAAATGGTCAGATTATGTTTTATGGATATCTCGATGACACCGACGAGGAAATCAGACTGGATAACTCGATCGGGGCCGGCTATGATGCCGGCAACTGGTTCGATGATTTCCAGAACTACCTCACCGAAGCTCCCGGCAATCCCTATGATTACCATTTCTTCAACATCGCCAACGGCGAATCGGCAGCGTTATCGAAATTGATACCGAATAATTCCTTCCAGCAGGAAGACATTCAACTGGTGGAGTCTGTCGGCTGGCCCTCCCCGCCGCAGGAATTCACAGGCGCCGCCCTGGCCGATTCGACTGTCCGGCTTGGCTGGCAGAGAACCGACGGTATCACCTGCCGCCTCTACCGCAGACCGGCCTTGTCAAGCGGTTCCTTTTTCAGAATCGATGACCCTTCCGGCGACCTGTCAAATCCGGGCGTGACCGACAGCATCTTCATCGACAGCATGGTGGATAATATCTCCGAATACACTTATCTCATTATTCCGATCGAAAACGGAATCATGGGCGTCTATTCAGATATAATCACCATCGACTCCAGGCCGCCGACTTATCTTTGCGGTGATGCCAGCAACAACGGGATTATAAACATCCTCGATGCCACTTACATTATCAATTATCTCTATAAAGGGGGACCCGCTCCCGATTCGCCCGAGTCAGCCGATCCGGATGGCAGCGGCACCATAAACATTCTCGATGTCGTCTATTTGATAAACTTCCTCTACAAAGGCGGCCCCGAACCAATCTGCTGAAAACTGGAGATACGATTAAACGAGACTGTGTGACATGCTCCGCTAAATCGCCGCCCTGCTGTCTGCCTTTTTCTTATATTCCTCGGCCCAGTCCCGCACAGTCGTCAGCGCCGGGCCAAGGATTTGC
>QNAH01000043.1 GCA_003641425.1 Candidatus Zixiibacteriota bacterium | reverse complement strand
AACAGCATCGGCAATGGCATGGAGAAGAACATCGGCATCACTGTGTCCGTCCAGACCCATCTCATATGCGATTATGATGCCGCCAAGCACCAGGGGCCGTCCGGCAACAAAGCGATGCGAATCATAACCGACACCTATCCTGATATCAGGTTTCATGATCTCTTTCCTTTATAATCAACTCGGCCAGTTGAAGGTCTTCTTCGGTGGTAACTTTCAGGTTGTTTTTTGCCGGGATTACAGTTCTGACTTTAAAACCGAGCGCCTCAACCAGGGATGAATCATCGGTGACTTCTTTCCCCGATATGTATTTTTCGTGAGCCGACAGGATCAGATCATACTGAAAAACCTGCGGCGTTTCGGCCTGATATAATTTACTGCGATCCAGAGAGGTTATTATAAAATCGGATTCCACTCTTTTGACAGTATCGGCTATCGGCCGGGCAAGGATTGCGGCCCGCTCTTTTTTGGCGACATCGACAACATTATCAATGTCGGCCGAATCGATTACCGGCCGGGCGCCGTCATGAATGGCGACAAAACCGGTTGAAATCGACAAAGCCTTTAGACCATTGGCGACCGATTCTCTTCGTGTTTCGCCGCCCTTTATTATTCGGGTCAGCTTTTTGAAATTATTCCGGGTGACCACCTTTTCATTGGCATACAGAAGAAAATCTTCAGCCACGACAAGGATAATCTCATCAATGGATTTGGCCTTTTCGAACTGAACGGCGGTCCAGTAAAGAAGCGGGCGATCATGGATGTTCCGGAATTGCTTGGGGATATCGCCGCCGAACCGGACTCCCCTTCCGGCCGCAACAATTATAGCCACTGTTTTCATAGGATCTAATATATCGAGTGGAAATTGTAATTAAAAGATTAAATTTCAATAATTCCGATCAAAGTATCAGCATGCAATCGCCATAACTGTAAAACCGGTAGCCGTCATCGACTGCCATATTGTAGGCCTCAATTATTTTCTCCCGGCCGGCAAAGGCCGAAACCAAAATCATCAAAGACGAACGGGGCAAATGAAAATTGGTAATGAGGTGATCGACCAGTTTAAATTCATGTCCCGGTTTTATATAAAGATCGACATAATCGGAGAACGGCTGGACTTTGCCGTCAATAATCGATGCCGACTCCAGGGTCCTGACAGAGGTTGTCCCGACGGCGAATATTTTACCGCCGGCCTCTCTGATTTTGTTTATACGGGAAGCGGCACCTTTTGATATTTCCGCATATTCGGGATCGACGGAGTGTTCATCGATATTGTCCACCTTGACTGTTTTGAAGGTGCCGTAGCCAACATGAAGGGTGATGGGAATAATTTCGACGCCCTTTTTCTTGATACGGCCGATGGTACGATTGGTAAAATGAAGACCGGCCGTGGGCGCCGCCACCGCCCTGGTCTTTGTTACCCGGGAAAAGATTGTCTGGTAGCGAGTTTCGTCCTTTTTTTCATCAGGTCGATGGATGTAAATCGGCAGCGGAATATGGCCGTATTTGGCGATTATTCTGGCAGCCTCCGTTTTACTTTTGAATTTTATTATAGACTTGCCGGTGGGCAATTTTTTGACAACTTCCAGGGTCGAAGTCTCATCAAGAAATAACTCCTCACCTTCTTTAACCCTCCGGGTGGGATGAGTCAAAACCTGCCAGCAATTTCCGCCTTCATAGTTGATTTCTTCGAGCAGAAATATTTCTACTTTGCCGCCTGTGAGCCGGCGGGCATAAAGTCTTGCTTTCAGCACACGCGTGTCATTAACAACAAGACCGTCACCGGGCTGCATATAATCGACCACATCCGGGAATTTGCCATGGCTGATCTGCCCGCTGTTCCTGTCAAGGACCATCAGGCGAGAGAGATCACGCTGTCTGGCCGGATAATAGGCAATTCTCCCGTCCGGCAACTCATAATTAAAAAGCGAAAGATCCATAGCAACCAGTCTTTTCTCAGCAAGTCGGTGTATAATGTAAGAATATAAACATTTGTCAAGCCAAATTTATTTATTGAGTTCTTAGAATTTAATTACCCCGGCTATTCCTATAAGTTCCGCCTGAAATATATTTATCTTATACACCGGACCGCATTAATGCGGAATAAAAAAGGCCGGCGAAAACCGGCCCTGAAATTGTCTCTCTTTTTAGTTGATTCCGGCTATTTTCATAAATGTTTCGGCTTTCATATATTCTTCGATCAGCCTGGATTTGAGTTGTTCAACATATTCTTCTTCAATATTGAAAAACTCCATGGTTCCCGGATCGATTTTGGCGCGCGCCAGACCATCGACGTCGGCCGGATGACCATTGTGTGCCACATAATCCGCCAGGTTTATTAAATATGCAAAATCATCGCTGTTATTTTCCATTCCGGGAGTATGATGGTAGCCGATTGCATCTGCCAACCGGTCCGGCAGTTTCCATGTTACGGCCAACTGTCGCCCTAACTGGGCATGATTGAAACCCATGATAGCGATCTCGGCCTGCATTTGAGAAGATTCCGGATGGCTTTCCATATATTCCATCACCTGAGTATGCTCGCCGGGCATAAAGCAACATATTATCATCTTTCCGATATCATGAATCAGGCCGGTTGAAAACGCCGGATCGGGATTGAAGGCCTTGCCGCCCTTAAAATCCCTGGCAATAACACGGGCGGCGAGTGCGGAGGCAAGTGAATGTCTCCAGAACCGTTCGTGATAGTCCTTGTTATCTTTATTCGATTTGAACATACTCAGAACAGAAGCGGACAGTACCAGATTTTTGACGGCTTCAAGGCCGATTATCATGACGGCATGATTGACAGAATCGATTTCACGAGATAGTCCATAAAATGCGGAATTGGTTAGCCTCAAGACCTTCACCGACATGGCCGGGTCCTCGGAGAGAATTGCGGCGACATCAGCCACTGATGTCTCCGGGTTGTTCAGGACTTTTTGAATCTGTTCGAAAACGATCGGAGGCGTGGGCAGATTTCTGATATTGCTTATTATCTGTTTCAGCCTGTTTTCAAGCGATGTTACAGCTGATGTTGTTGTCATAATTTACCTCATGCCTTTATGGATATCATATGATTTTTTGTATCAGAGTCGGCCGCGCAGGATTATTAATTTTTTCCATCGACAAATTGCGGTGCCGGTTCACTATCTCTCAGGTATTTTAAAATTTGTTGACTGTTTTTCAGTCCTTTTAATTCGGTTTTAAGCCGGGAGTGCCTTCCCCTAAGATATTCTTCATTCTCCCTGACAAGGCCGATACTCTTTTTGACCATGGTAACAATACTGTTGATTAACTTTTTGACTTCAGGAGCCGCCGAGGCAATATGGAACATCTTCGGATTTTTTTCTTTAAGGGCCGATATCTTCTCTTCGGACTGCTGTATTCTCTGGTGGCACCTTTCTATCTCGGTATAGAGATCAAGGAGTTTTTCATCCTTCTCGTATTTTACCATATCCTTTTGTTTGTCGATAAGGATATACAGGGATTGGTAGAATGAATACTCCTCTTTCAGAACAAATATGAGCTCTCGCTCCAGTTGCGTAATTTGATTAAATTCCATGTTTAACGCCTCTTTAAATCGATAGTGAAAATCCGCGGACCGATCCGGGTTCGGAATGTTCATTGCCGGCATCCGGCGCCTGTTTTTTTAGCTGTTCCGCCAGTTGTTCCCAGCCGGAGCGGACATTACCAAGCACTGAAATAGATTCGTTTATAAGTCCCAGGTCCTTGGTGGCCTGGACGATATTCATTTTTTCTATCACGTAAGCATAAAGTTGCGAAAGGTTGCGGGCAACATCCTGCCCTTTTTCTTCATCGAGAGTAGTGTACAGATGTACAACAAAGCGTTTGGCTTTTTCGATAAATTCATACCCTTTCTGAAAATCTTCATTTGAATAAGCCTCGGCGGCCTGTCGAAGGCTTCCTATGGCGCCGTCATAGACTTTGACGACCAATTCCACCGAGGATCGGCCCAGGGTATCGGCCGCCTGATAGTTCATGATTTTTTTATTCATTAGTCCTTATTGAGTATTTGGCCCCAGTTTTTATTAAGACTTTCCAACTGTGTTTCAAGATACGATCCCGTCGATTGATATTCCGACAGGAGGGTCTCCATCTGGAGGAATTGATCATACAAGTCTTCCCGTCGGATTTCCAGCCGTTCTTCATATTGGGAAATTTGATCGTTGATACTTTCGATTTGCTTGTTGAGAGCCGATGTTCGCCGGGCGATGGAACCATCGATACTCTTGGTTATATTTTCCAGTGAGTTATCAAGCTTTGAGCCCAGACCGTGAGCCACGGAGATCGATCCTTCAAACGATCCGGCGAGAAGTTGGTTCTGGGTCAATGTAATTTTGAGTTTGATTCCTTCGGTGGTCTCGTTATCCTCATCGCCGGTCAAAAACTGTCCTTTTCCGGTGGCGCTTTCGCCATTGATAGTACCTTCAACATCGGTACCGGCATGGACGACACCGTTGGTAAGGCCCAGAACCTGATAAGCATTATTGGCGGCCGAGGTATCGATTCTTACCTGCGAGCTGGAACCATAAGTACCGCTGGTGATTTTCAGATAACCGGAATCCGGCAGGGATACCCATTCGACGTTCACACCACGATCTTTGAGGCGGTCGTCATTGTCGATTTTTGTCTGGATTTCCCGGGCCAGAGCATCGCCGGAACTATAAGTGCCCTTACCAAGGACCAGATCGTCAGAAATTAAGCCGTCCATTTTCAATTTGATGACATTGTTGGTACTGTCAAGAGTAATCGGCGACAGGGCCGGATCGGTAATGACGCCACCCTGATAATAGCCTTTGGAGGCGGCGGCCGTTATAATGACACTGTAATCATCCCCGGGCACCGATTCCTCGGTTGCCGAGACGAATTCAATATACTGCGATGATGACGATGCCGAATCGACAAAGAGGTTCACAAAATTATCATAGTCGTTCTTGATGGCATCAATCAGTTTTGCCGAATTCACCAGGCTGAGCTTGCCGTCCGATCCGGTGCGAATGCCTATCGAGGAGAGAGAATTGACACCGCCGTCCAATTCCCTGATAACCTGAGTTGCCGATGATCGCACAGTAGTCTGCATCACTTGAAGCGAATACTCGGCAAAAAGGACACCAGATTCTCGGGTGTCCGAATCATAGGTGAACTGATCGTCAATGAATTCAATGACGTCGTTATACTTGCTAATAAGATCGGTCACCATAGTTTTGATGGCATTGGTGTCGATTTCGGTGCTGATAGTAACGGTTTCTCCCGGTTCGGTGACCTTTTTGATATCGAGCGACAGTCCGGGAATTACTTCGTCAAAGGTATTGGTATCGGAATTGACGATAATGGGTGAGCCGCTCCCGGATCCGCTGCCGCCGACCGCCAGGCGGGCGTCGGAGGCGCTTTGAAGAAGCGGTGTAAACGATGAAACCTGGAACCTGTCGCCGCCGGTCAATTCCCCGGACGAGAAAGACAGTTTTAGGCCGTCGGCGCCAGTTCCGGTGAGTTCGACTTCGGCATCGGCCTGGGTCACCAATATCGATCCGGAATTGGTGCCGTCGGTCCAGTTCAGAGTGATAATATCCGACCCGACTGTCTGGGTGGAGGTCCCGGCCACGGTAAAGGTATAAATTTTATTTTCATTGCCGCTGTATGATGCGGTCGAACCGAGCGAGACGGCAGTTGTGGTGGCCGATGATTTCTGAAGCATTTCGGGGTTGTCGAAGGAACTGTTTTCGAAATCAAGTGTCTCCCCGCCCGTAAGTTCGACATCGATATTGATCACATTGGCGGCACCCGAGTCATCGGCCGTTATTAGCAGCCGATAGGCGTTCGAGGAGGTGCCGTCGTTAATGATCGATGCCGTCACACCGGCATTGGCATCGTTGATGGCATTCTTGATGCTGACCAGGCTATTGTTGTCGGAATCGATGTTAATAGTGGTCATACCGGCCTGGCCGACCGAGATCTGAATTGTCCCGGTGCCGAATATCCCGGTGGTGGAATCATCGACACCGCGCGACGCAATCTGATGATTTTGCGCCAGAGACAGAACGCTCACGCTATAGTTGCCGGAAGCGACTGTTCCATTGGATGTGGCCGATAATACGGTGTCATCGGAAACACTGATATCGGCGACATTGAATGATGATTCCCTTTTCATCAGGTTAACCTGGCTTTGCAGGGCGATGAATTTCGCCAGCACTGCCTGGTAAGCGGCCACCTGCTGTGTCTTGTACTCGACATCTTTTTCGAGTAATGTGACAGGGTACCTCTCATAAGACATTATAGTCTCTATGATAGATGTCGTGTCAAGGCCCGACGCCAGTCCTTCGATGCTCTGTGATATCGACATATCTTCTCCTATAAGTTGTGTGCATTTCCAGTATGCAGTCAACGAACCGGAATCCATTTACCCGGAAGGCTCTCCGAATCGAAATCGGGGGCTTTCCCGGCTCCGTATATTTTATCGGTTTTTTAGCGAATTATTTCAGTTGGAACTACCCCGGCTTTTTGTATCACATTGAGAAAATGGCAAAAAAAAAACCGGCGGGATTTCCCCGCCGGTCTGATATGAAAAATTAACCAAAGAGAGACAGAACCACTTGCGGGACCTGATTGGCCTGAGCCAGCATAGCGGTGCCGGCCTGCAACAGGACCTGGTTCTTGACGAAAGTCGACATCTCTTCAGCCATGTCAGTGTCACGAATGCTTGATTCGGACGCCTGCAGGTTCTGGGAGGCAATTCTGAGGTTGCTCAGATTGGATTCCAGAGTATTCTTCTGGAAGCTACCCAGCGTGCCTCGAATGGTCGAGACCTGGTCGATGGCGGCATCGATGACGGACTGCGAGTCCTGAGCACCCTGGACGGTGGTCACATCGATATTGGCCAGTGACAGGAACATATTCCCGGCCAGGTTCTTACCCAGAGATGAAGCGGTCATGCTCGGCAGGCCGATTTTGGCGGTCTGACCGACATTGGCGCCAATCTGGAAGACAAGTGACTGATCGGTATTATTGATCGATTCACTACCGCCGTTTGAGGTCAGATCGATATTGATTTCCAGAGACTCGCTCCGGTCGGCGTTATAGACGACCGTGTTAACGCCTGCGGTCACGGCCGTGGACGGGCCGGAATCCAGACGAACGTCAAACTGGGCCGCAGTAACATCAAGAAGCATGTTACCCAGGTTAATACCCTGGCTTGCGGTCGCAATGGTAATACCGACAGTGCCGCGTCCGGCAACACCTTCAGCCTTGTTGGCCAGGACGATATCCTGGGTTGAGTTATAGTTGACAGCGGTGATGGTGTTTGTATAGTTATCGAAGCTAACCAAAGCATCGGTTCCCTGCACGGCAACCGTATCGACAGACAGGCCGAGAGCCGCGCGAGCTGACGTGGAATCGTCGGTCGTGGTGGCAAGCATCTGGAGTGAATAATCCGAGCCTTCATCCATCAAGGTGAACTTGATCTTGTCATCACCGACTTTAGAAACAGCGATGTTGTTGACACCAGCCGCGGCCGTACCAAAATCACCGGCCAGATCGGTTTCGAGCTGGGAGATCAGGGCATCGAGTGAGGTGTATGTGCCGGCAGTGATGGTAGTCGTTGCCGAAATCGATGAAGCTAGTTTGGCAACATCGAGATCGAAGCGAATTTCATTCGATGAAATACCACGGGCATCGGCATCAGTAAACGAGAACCAGCCTGTGGTGGCGTCGGTGCTGAATCCCTCGATGGCCAGCGAGTAACCGGCACCGGAATTGGTGCTGCGGAATACCAGCTCATTTCCGCCTGAGAGAACGGCTTCAACACGACCCGCCAGAGCGGCATTGTTGTTGATGGCGTCATTCCAGGCTGAAGCGGCCTGAGCCTGTGTCATAGTATCGGTAACATCAATGCTGAGAGTCTGCCAACCTGTGACGGCGGCACCGCTTTCCTGATAATTCAGTTTAACGGTATAGGTGCCGGCATTGCTGGCGGTGGCGGCGGCACCGATGGCGGCGGCTGAAGTCAGCTGAGCCGAAGTGGCGGCCGCGGCAAATTCAAGACCATTACCCCAGGCATCCAGAATATTGATGGAGTCGGAGGTCTTGCTGGCACCGGCGGAAGCCTGGATGACATCGATATTATGGATGCCTTCGGTCAGGCTGTACGGGGTGACGGTGCTGTCAAGCGAGACACCCAGTGAAGTGATGTTAAGAGAAGCGGTGGCATCGGCCGTCTTGGTAGCAGTTACCGAATGCTGACCGGTGGTCAGGCCGCTTTCGACGATCGAGATACCGGCGCTGTTGGAACTGGTGATGCTGGCAACATTGGCTTTGGTGCCATCAAGAAGTTTCTTGGTTCCGAACTGAGTATTGGCGGCGATTCTATCGATAGTCTGAATGGCGTTGTTGATTTCTGCCTGATCGGCTTCGAGCTGAGCGGTATCGTTGAAGCCTTCGTTGGCCGCGTGAATGGCCAGTTCTCTCATGGAAACCAGCAGATTGTTGATCTCATTGAGAGCACCTTCAGCAGTCTGAATCATGTTTACGGAACCTTCGGAGTTCTCAATCGCCTGATTCAAACCGGCGATCTGAGCCCTGAACTGCTCAGAAATCACCAGACCGGCCGGATCATCGGCGGCCCGGTTAATGCGATAACCCGACGACAGTTTTTCCATCGACTTGGAAAGATTCATCGTCGTGTTGGTCAGGTTACGATGCGAGTCAATCGCAGCAATGTTGTTGTTAATGCGAAGTGACATCCGTTATTTCCTCCTTGAATATTGTTTGGGATTTCCTTACCCTAACAAACTGGTTTGCCCTTTACAGGCATACATCCGATGTCACTAAATTCCTATAATAGTAATAATTTGTCGGAGCTATTTTTGTTATTCACCTCCCCTTTAATTAAATATTTGATTTAACATTGAAAATCTCTATCAATCATTTTGATATTTTAATCGGCAAAAAAGGCGAAAACTTTACAGGTAATAATTTACCGACAGACGCTAATTCTTATTGATTATCAATGACTTAGGCAGGTGTTTTGGTGCTGTCCATTTCGGCCAATCGGGCTCTGGCGGGCTGAAAACCGGGATTCACTTTAAGTATCTGCAAATATCCGATCATCGCCGAATCAGTATACCCCAGATAATAATAGCATTCTGAGATATTAAACAGCGCTTCAATGTGGTTGGGCCGTGCTTTAAGGTAGTTTTCGAAATACGGCAGAGCCTCGGCAAATCGTTTGAGCTGTTTATAGATATCGCCGACGGCAAGGCTAATTTCAACATCTTCAGGCGCACTGTTAACGTAATCTTCAAGAAGAGGCAGAGCTTCATTTGGCTTGTTCATGTGAAGACGAGTCAGGCCAAGATTTCGATAGGCAGGCGCAAGCGTTTTATTTAATTGAAGTGCCCGGGTGTATAATTTTTCCGCTTTTTCATACTCTCCAAGCTTGAAATGGCACCCCGCAAGATCGTTACATGCCGCCGCATCTTCGGGCGACAACTGCAGATATTTTTTATATACAGGGATGGCGCTGGGGAAATCGCCCTGATTGTAATATGTTTGTGCAAGAAGCATAAAGCCATGTGGATAATCAGGTTTAACCCTTACCAGCAACTCCATGAGCCTTATTGCCTTGGATAGTTCGCCGCGGGCCGCCCAATGGACTCCCGCGCGTTCGTAAATTTCCGCTTTATCATCAGTTAATTCTACCGCCCGATCCATAAACCTGTCGGCTTCAACGGAATTCCCGACAAGGTCATGATACCTTGCCTTGTACAGATTGGCCAAATCGGAAGAAGGATTCAGAGACAGTTCCTTTTCGATATATTCCAGGGCCTTTTCCGGGTCCTCCCGATCCAGATAAATACCTGCCAATTTCAAGTATGTATCCAGGCAGGGATCCTGGTCGGCAAGCGCCTTTTTGTAATATTTTTCAGCTTGAGCGATATTACCCTGAATCTGGTGGATCAGACCCAGCGAATAGTGAGCACGATGGCGCATAAAGCCGTAAATAAGAATAATGCTTAATTCCTCGACGGCCGGATCATATTTTTTCTGTTCAGTCAGGTATTCATTGAAATATTTGACAGCCTTATCAAAATCCTGCATACGTCCATAGGCTTCACCTATGGTGAATAAAGCATCCAGATAATCCGGTTTTGATTTCAAAGCCTGACGGCATTTCTCAACAGCCTCATCATATTTGTTCAGTTTTATCAGGGTTGTCGCCTGCTGGTGTAATCCCTGAAGGTAAAGCGGCAGGGTCGCCCTGTTTGACGGATCACTGAGTTCGACAGCACGGGCGGCATGTTTTAATATTAAATCAGACAGTTCAAAATCATTTTTGCCGTTTATTCCGCGCAGTAACTGGGCGTAATTGAAGTTGACAAAAGGATCATCGGGAGTCTGCTCCAGTTGTTTTTCAAGCAGTTCCCGTGAGCGTGCCGCCTTCTCACGGTTCTTATCCTCAGGAAGATTATATCCATAGTGTTTAATACGCGCCCCTATCCTTAGAATAGGTTCGTCTTCGGGAAACTGCAGTTGATTATGAACGATGCCCTTATAATAAAATTCGGGAATCCTGCGGAACAGTCTCGGTGACGGCAGGAATGAAGTGCACTCTCCATTTTTCTTATTCATATTCATTACGGTCAATGAGACAATCCTGAATTTGTCCTGATTCATTGCCTGCCTGACTGCAGAGAGATCATCTTCGACAAATTCCTCATCGGCATCAATAATAAAGACCCAATCCGACGATGCTTTTGAAATTGAATAATTACGGTGCCTGGAGAAGTCTTTGCTCCACTCCTGTGAGAATACCCGGGCGCCGTAAGAACGGGCGATATCCATGGTCCGGTCGGTGGAACCGGTATCGACGACGATTATTTCATCCACCCAATTTCGAATCGACTGTAAGCAGCCCTCCAGGAATTCCTCCTCATTTTTGACCATCATACACGCGGAGACAGTGGCTTTTGAGGCCAGCGATTTTTCAAGAATACGCAATTCCTGGACCTGAGAACATTTTTCGAGGCCGAGCCTGACGATTTCCTCAGCTTTTTCACATTCTTTGCGCCGCTGATAAAGAACGGCAAGATTCAAATAAGGATGATTATATGATTCATCCAATTCAATTGCCTTGCGGAATGATTCAACCGCCTTTTCATATTCATTTTGAGCCTGGTAGGACAATCCAAGATAATTGTACAACAGGTTCAGATGGCCGTCGCTCAAATGAGGTTCCTGGCCTTTCCCCTGTTCGCGCGTGGCGGTTTTATCGAGGAATATTTCCGAATGATAGCGGCATTTATCATAATCTTTGTAATTGGCGAAAATAAAAGCCAGTGCAAAATGACAATCAGGATCATCATTATCGATTGCCAGTCCTTTGAGGGCGGCTTCTTCAGCCCCGGCGAATTTTCGCCCATTGGCAAGTGCAAACGCCAGCAATCGATAACATTTCAAAGAATCATCGGCATTTGTCATTTCCGGCAATATCCGGCGGATTATGTCAATTGTCTCGTCGAGTTTATTTTTTTTGTAGAGCTTTTCTGCCCTTTGAAGCGTGCTTCGGGAGTCGGATGCAGAAATATCCGTATTATTGGTATTCCGTTTTTTCCCTGATCTGGAATTTTTTTTATGGCGGGCGGTTTTGGCCCTTGTGGTTTTATTTTTTT
>QNAH01000042.1 GCA_003641425.1 Candidatus Zixiibacteriota bacterium | reverse complement strand
CATCTTTACGGTACACACTCTCGTAACCGGGGGCCGATACTTTGAGAATATATTCTCCGGCGGGAATATGATCGAATCCGAAATGCCCGTATTCATCGGACACCGATACATACCCGGCCCCCTGTATCTCCACTGTCGCCCCGGTCAGCGGTGAGCCGTCATCGCCGTCGAAAACGGCGCCGCGCAGACTCGTAACCGACTGCGCCGACAACTGGCCGGCAAATAGGAATAATAGCAGACTCAGTGTGAAATACAGCATGCCCCTTTTTCTGTGATGATTTCCGGCTTCGAAACGGGCTCCCGTCGCGCCCGAACCATGCCGGCAAAAGCAGGCTAAAAAGAACCGCCACATGGCTTTCTCCGAGCGTTGCCAGCGGCGCGGTTAACATTGTGACTGTCAGCCCGCGCTGACGGCAACAAAACTGTGATTCGCGATACGGCAGGCTTCCTGGCTCCGGCATCGATCCCCCCGGAACGCCTTCCCAGCCCTA
Source organism: Candidatus Zixiibacteriota bacterium (assembly GCA_003641425.1). Lineage (GTDB taxonomy): Bacteria > Zixibacteria > MSB-5A5 > GN15 > PGXB01 > PGXB01. The sequence continues at coordinate 11,395 of QNAH01000042.1, read as the reverse complement.
ATCGGGCAAGTGGCATAGTATTCCGGGAGTAGCCGTTACAGTAGCGGGGCTGCGGCGGCCTTTCACCGCCTTTCCTATTCTCCGTCAACCATAGACGGCACCGTATCTTTTGTCAAACGATATATATACAATCAGAAATAACCTGTCAACTGTAAAAATTATTTTCCCCGAAACCGATTGCCCGCCCGCCGGTTGACAATTTCAACATTTCTATTTTTATTACCCGGGTATAATATTTTGACAACAAATATAAATTCAATAAACAGGGGAATTACCATGATGGACAAAGTCAAAGAATTGTGGCCGGAACTGGAATGGATCAAAGACGAAAAATTGCGCCGGCAGACGGCCGATACCTGGGCGATGGCCCTCGAACAGAGTAAACTCGATGCCGACGATCTCAACAAGATCCCGTTTACGCTCAAGGCCAAAGACTGCACCGTGACCTTCATGGAACACAAGCGGGCCGTCGTTCACATGTCCCGCGAATGTGCCAAAATTATGGGCCATTTCTTCGTCAACAACCTGCCGATCGACATCGATGTCGTTATCTCGGGTGCAATCCTGGCCGATGTCGGCAAACTTTTGGAATACGAAAAAGAAAACGGCAAAGCCGTTGTCGGCGAATACGGCCGTCATGTCCGTCACCCCTTCTCGGGAGTCGGACTGGCGATGGCCTGCGGCGTGCCCGACACCGTCCTGCATATCATCGCCGCCCATGCCGGCGAAGGTGATATGGTCAAGCGGACAACCGAGGCTTATATCGTCCACCACTGCGACTTCATGAGTTTCCTGCCCTTCATGAACAAATAAACGGCGGTTGTACTATGTCGAAACGAAAAGCAAGAAAAAGACAAGACAAATCCGAAAAGAAAATCACCGAAACGGCCGAAAGCGCCCCGGAAAACGCCGCCTCGCCCTTTGCACGGGAACGAAAACTCTGGATCATTATATCATCGGTACTTTTCATTACTTGCGTGGTGTGCTTCATGTATGCCATGAATGCCCAGAGCAAAATCAGCGATTATGATTCCAACCTGGTCAACTGTACCATGGCCCTCGATGAAGCAATCCAGGCACGCGACGATATGGAGGTGGAAAAACATAAACTGCAGCGCCGGATCGACGAAATGAGCCTGAAAAACGCGGGCGAAAACAGTATTCCCGAAAAGTATATCAAACAGTTTCATGAAAAAGGAGTCACCCGTCCGGTACCAATTATCCAGACCGACCTCATCAAGAAAAACAGTATGATCCCCTACGAACCCTCCGGTCCCAACCGCTTCATGCGCTTCGGCAATCGCAATGAAATATTCCTGCTCAGCCACAACCGCGCCCTGGCATATTTCGGCGACGGAACTATTTTCGGATGGATGTTCCTGGAATATGATGTCAGGAGCAGTAGTGATATCAGGTGGAAAATAATCGAATCATACTGTCCTTACTATGATAAATAATGCTCCTGATATTTGCCTAATGCTGTGTCAGGGGTAGATCGAAATCCCCGTGTCCGGGGCCGTCAGGCCGAGGGCGGGTTTCGACAAAATTGCCTGTGACCAATAAATATTACTAATGTCGTCCTCGTCACCCCCACACACCCCGTCCCCAACGGCATGAAACTGTTTTAATCTATCACTCATCAAACCATGTCATTGTGAAAGCGATTCTTGGAGAATATAAGGAATCTAAGGATTTTTTCACTTCCTGAACCAGCTCTTCTTTTCCTTTACCATATCGGGGAAAAGAGGGCCGCGAAGCTCTTCTGGAAGCTGCACCCGGGGTTTGAACAGACCGAGATAACGCTGATACCATTTCCAGTTTTTCTTTTCGGCCTTCATAAATTTCTTGATCGCTTTCTCACGCTCATACAATACGGCATCATGCTTCTCTATTTTTTGCAGAAGATTTTCGACATTCTCGCGCCGCTCCATGGCCATGCGGAAAGTGTCATAATCCTTAAAACTGAAAATGGTCTGCACGATCGGCTCAAAAAAGACCATTGTCTGAGCACCGATATAATTGAGCGGTTTGACCGATTCCAGAAACATGATGGCCGGCGTCGTCATCCGCCACATCACCACCTTTTTAGCAATCTTTTCCAGCACCCGATCCTCCTCTTCCGGGATCGGCGGCTTTGACTCATCGAGCGGATCGACATTTCCCCTGAACAGCGACATTCTCTTATTCTCCCCCTTCGCTCTTTGACTTTTCCATCTGCTCTTTCACAAAGGCCATGACTTCTTCTTTGTTATACCAGAATTTAAGGTAAACGCCTCGGAAATTCTCGAGCCGCGACGGCCGCACAAACGGCGACAACAGCACCCCGTTCTTGTCCATATAATACGAGCGGTACTGCGACCATTTTTTCTGGAGATTCTGCGCTGTTGTCTTCACAAAAATTCCGTCTTCGGTCAGCCTGTAACGGGTCGGAAAATAAAACGAGGCCAGCGAGCCGAACAGGATGACCACCGCCAGAATACCAAACCAGACCGATCCTGTTGCATAGTACACCGCCCCGATCACGACAAATAAAAAGATTGTTACCAGTACCGTCGTCCTCATATTTTTTTTCGCCGGATGACAGATCCATTCCAGCGATTTTCCTGAATCGGACGGTTCTTTCTCTTCTCCGGGCGCCTTCTCTATGCTCGCATCCAGATCGAGCGAAAGCTGGTCTTTCTCTTTATCCGCCATAATAATTACTTATCGAGCGATTCGGGTGTCCGGTACCGCTCCTGTTTGACCTTGCCCATCATATCCAGGAATTCTTTCGGGTCGATCACTTTCTTCTCTATCAGCAATCTGACAAGCGCCTCCTGGGCAAGGTTGTTCGACAGCGCCAGCTCCTCATACGATACGTCGCGGGTTTCCCCGTCGACAACCATTTTCAACGCGATCTTTTTTTCGTCGGTCATGAATTTGCTCCGCCTTTATTTTCAATCAACATATTTTTTACGCCGGGATTTCACTGTTTTGAGCCGGTTTTGTCGATTCAATCGGCTATTCTTGTGATAAATCGAATAATTCGCGATGCGGCATTCCATCGATTATCTTGAAAACCGGCAGGGCTATATTTTCACGGTGGGTGCCGAATGTCACCGTTCCCGAGGCGCCATTGTAATTGCGAATCGACGACAGGTACTGCGTGATCTCTGAATGGGAATAATGGCCCGTTTTTATCGCCTCACAGATAAGCCCCATGGCATCATACCCCAGCGCCTCCAATCGCCCCGGCTGATGTCCGTACATCCGGTCGAATGCCGCCGCAAACTGTTGCGCCTGTTCGCCGTACTCATCCTTTATCAGGCCGGATGTAAAATAACATTTCTTCGTCACCGCTTCGCCAAGCGAATATACCGTGCTGTTACCCCATCCGTCGCCGCCCAGGTAAACGGTGTTCAGGTTATAGAAATTTATCTGCGGCAGAAGCTGCCTTAACTGGCCGGCATTGGCCGGAATATACATGCAGTCAACCCACACCGGGACTTCCTCGGCCTCGATCGTATCGCCGTCATCATTTAAAAAAACGATCGAATCCAGCAGTTCTCCCAGGACAAGCGATTTTATGTCTCGGATGTACGGCCCGAAATTGGTTTCACGGGCCCGGAAATACTCGACCCCGAGAATGGTCCCGCCGCGTTCCTCGAATCGCCCGGCAAAGGCCCGCGCCATCCGGAGATTCTCCGGCGAGGTCGGTGTTATTATTACGGCGGTATCGGCCCCAAGCCATTCCACCGCCAGGTCGGCCATGCGTATCCCCTGCCAGTCGAGATTTGGCTGAAGCTGAAAACTGCTTGCAGACAGGGCCGTCAATCCGCCCTGCGTGGCGGCCGGTATGATCAGCGGCATATCGCCGCATGCCAGAACCGCCGATGCCACCGCTGTCGCCTCACTGGTAAGCGGACCGATCGCGGCTGTCAATCCCTCCGCCGACATCTGCTTGATTATCCTGGCCGCCTCGACATTGTCCCCGCGGCTGTCATAGATTACCGGCCGGAGCTGTAACCCGGTCGCCTCGGTAAATTCAACCGTCCGCATCTTGATCCCGTCCAGCAACTGCTCGCCGTACTTCTTGAGATCACCCGATATCGGAAGCACAACTCCTACCTCGACCCGCCGTTTCAGCAGATCATTGGCCCGCTCGATCAACCCCGCCGCCTCCGGCCCGGAACATGATCCCAGAAGAGAACTTATCAGTTGCAGGCTCCCCTTCTCTATCAGGCCGCGAGCCGTCGCCATCAATAACCGGCAGCGCCGATCTCCCTTCAGGCTGGTCTTGCGGATTTTTTCGACAAAGCCGACCCGACCCGACGGTATCGCCTTTTCGATAGAGCCGAGCAATGTCCGGTCAAGACGATCATCGTCGGACAGACTGTACGCTTCGATATAGTCACTGACCGCCTCATCCGGGTGCGACAGGCGGTACTGGATATTACCGAGATAAAAATATGCGTAGGGAATATAATCGGAACCGGGATATTCGTTGATGAAGCGGCGGAAATCATACAGGCTCATCTCGAATCGATCGCTGTAATATCCCGCCTTGGCCTTGAAAAAAAGATACGACGCCCGGTTCTGATGCCCCGGATAATTATTCACCAGCTCGGTGAACCGGGTGTAAGCCGAAGCATAGTCACCGGCCTCAAGAGAACGATACGCCCTCTTGAAAAGACCACCGGCATCATCTGCACCGGACACCACCGGAATCAGCAGCATCAATAGCAGACATAAAACAAGATTTTTACCGATGACTTTCCGCACTACAGTGAATACTTGCCAAAATCTTCAGGATTGATTCTTTTAAGTCTGTCAGCCAGCGACTCGCTGTCCGCCTTCATCTCGGCCGGCATATCCGGAACACTTGACGTAAACAGCGATTCTTCCGCAAAAATCGGGGCCTTGATCTTCAGGGCCAGGGCAATTGAATCCGACGGCCGCGCATCTATCTCATGCACCACGCCGTTGCATTTCAACCATATTCTTGCATAGTAGGTCTGCTCTTTTAATTCCGTGACGGCGATTTTCTCCACCTTGGCCGAAAGCACCGATATAATTGTCTTGAGAATATCGTGCGTCATCGGCCGCTTGGATTCGATATTCGAAAGCTCCATCGCAATCGCGCCCGCCTCGGCCGGACCGATCCAGATCGGCAACTGCTTGTCCGATTCGGGATGCGATAATATCACCACCGGCGAATTGGTGAGCAGATCAAGCGCCAGACCGTCAACCTTGACAGCTAATAAAGCCATTAATTACGCCTTTCGTATGACCCACAACTTAACATTGGCGACAATGTCTTTCTCGATTTTGATCGGCACCGTGTACACACCAAGCGATTTGATCGGCTCTTCAAGATTGACGTCTTTCTTATCCACTGCAAAACCTTCGTTCGCCAGCAAATCGACCACATTCTGAGATGTGACCGAACCGAAAATCTTGTCCTCTTCACCTACCAGAACTTCACTGGTAAGCGAAAGTTTCTCCATCCTGATTTTCACCTGCTCGGCATCGCGAAGTTTTTTGCGCTCACGAATCTGATTCTGTTTGTCGATCTCGCCGATCGCCCGGAGATTACCTTTGGTGGCCGCAATCGCAAGGTTCCTGGGGATCAGGTAATTGCGGCCATAACCGGTTTTAACATCGATGGTCTGGCCGGCTTCCCCGAGATCAGGAATATCTTGCCGAAGAATTACCTTCATTTCTCTATCCTTTCAATAATCATTAATTCCTAACCAATAATTCTCGCCCGGACCTTCCTGAAATCGAAATAGCTGTCGAAAATCCCGATAAGGGCCGCCAGCAGAAGTCCGGGAAGCTGTAAAAACACAATACCAATATAAAACAATACTTTCAAAAAAAGCGATAATCTGATTTTTTTCAGATAATATTCCATGACCGCAAATCCGAACACGGCATAGAAAAATCCGAGAAAAAGCAGGACATTGTCGGCCATGGCCTGCAACACTTCGGGACCGACCAGCCGCATCAATATAAAAAGCCCGGTTATATATATATAAACCTGGGGCATCTTCCAGTATATAAAACTGCCCATCCCGGGGTGAAATTTGTGGAGCATATCCATCATGATCTTCAATATCAGCCACCCGACAAAAAGCAGGCCGATACCGTTCAAAACCATGAAGGCCGGCGATAAACGTTTGGTGATCTCGAACATGTTCTTGAAATTATCGGCCAGGTCCGCGCGCAGCGATTCCGATGTGTCCAGCGTCCCCAGCATCGTTCCGATCCAGCCGCTCATCGCATCAATCGACTCATACAGCGGTTCCCGGATAACCAAGAAAAACAACAATGAAAATATCGTCGCTATTATCGCACCGATGAAAAACGCTTTTCGCGGGGTCATTCCAATATTCATGGTTTTACCGAAAACCGCCGCGGGCACGGTCGTCATCGCCCAGAAAGACATGACCCACGGCATAAATCCATGTATCAGAAGAAGGATCCCGAAAGATCCAATCAGGCCGACTGTCAATAATACATTCATCTTGTTAACCGCCAAAAATATAACCGCAAATACCACCGCCAGGCTTACCAGATAATTAAATACCGGAACATACAAGGCGGCCGGAAAAATCAACAGCAGAGGAAAACAGCTATATCCGATATACGGTGTAATATCTTGCCCGTTCGGACCCATGCTTCCTCCGCGGTATCATCTACCGGTAAAATTCACTGGTAAACGGCATTATCGCCAGATGTCGCGCCCGCTTTATCGCGATCGTCAGCAGACGCTGATGCCGGGCGCAGTTCCCCGATATCCGGCGCGGGACAATCTTGCCCCTTTCATTGGTAAAACGTTTCAACAAACGATCATCATGATAATTGATGACTTTGATCTTATCTTCACAAAAGCGGCAAATGCGCTTTCTTCTTCTGTCAAAATCAGCCATTTTATACCTTTGTATTTTTAAGTTCCTTCATTGCTTTTTCGTCAACACAAAACCGCTCATACAAAGCAGTCGTCATGCACACACAATCAAACATCAATTACAGTTGGTTCTCGGACGGATCCGAAAAACTGCCCGGCTCGTCGACTTCTTCCTTTTTTTCAGGAACCTCTTCCGGCTCGGGAGAAGGTTCCGCCGGGGCCGCTTCCTCAACCGGGGCCGGTTCCGGTGTCGGCTTGGGTGTCGGCTTGGGAGCCGGATGTACCGCAGGCGCCGCCGTTTCCTTTGAAGATGATTCTTCTTGCCCCTCAAGAGTACCCTCGAACTGTACCGTCAGGTAACGGATGTACGGTTCCTCGAGACGGAAAAACCGATCCATCTTGGTAAGCAGATCTCTCGTCCCCTCAAAAACCATGCGGGTATAATAACCCTGCGTGAATTTCTTGATGGGATAAGCAAGACGGCGGATACCCCACCGGTCCTCTTCAAGTACCTTGCCCTCGTTACTGGTGATCAATTCTGATACTGATTTGATTTGTCGATCGAAAGCGGCGTCGTCAGCCTGTGGACTCAAAATGAAGGTAGTCTCATAGATTCTCATTTAAATCCTCCCTATGGACGTTTCAGGTTTCAAACGGCCCCGGACTGTTCATCATTTTCTTCATCCGGAGCAGGGTCACTATTATAAATAGTCATCGCCTCTTCCAGGCGATGATTGAATGAATATAATACGACATCCCCTGCTTTTTCAAGCATTTTCTTTTTATTTCCTGCCTCCTCACATGAAAATCTCCCCAGCACAAAGTCTATCGAACCGATATTCTCCGGGATCGGCCCGATTCCAAGCCTCAATCTCGGAAAATCACGGCTTTTCAGGTGGTTGATTATCGACTCCAAACCGTTATGCCCCCCGTCGGACCCCTTCAGCCGTATCCGCAATTTCCCCAGCGGAAGATTGTAATCATCGACCACCACCAGCATATCCTCCGGAGAAACACCGAATTCAGCCAGCGCATGGCTCACCGCGATCCCGCAATTGTTCATGTAAGTCGTTGGCCAGACAAATCTTACTATCCGATCATCAATTTTCTTCTCGGCCCGGTAATAAAACGGCCCGCTTTTGCGGTCTTCAAGCCCCAGTTTCTCGAAAACCAGATCAAGAACCTCAAAACCGAGATTATGCCGTGTTCCGGCGTATTTCTCTCCGATATTTCCCAATCCGATAACCAGCGAAATCATATTTTTCTCTCCAAAACAGAGCCAAACATAACAAAACAATCGACATTGTCAAGTGACAGAATCGGCTGAATATTGCAACATAATTAGTAGTATATATATTGAATAAATTATTGAGGAATTATTCAGGAGGTAATGGAAATGATATTTTTTGAGCAAAAAGAGGATATCGCGCCGACCTGCCCGCACTGCAAAAGAGAAATCGATAAAGTCTGGTACCGCGAGATGAAAGGCGATCTGGGCAAACGCTGTTTATATTTCTGCCCCAAATGCCGTGCCGTCCTCGGCGTCTCACAGCGCAAAGGTCTCACCCTCGGTTTGTGAAGAGTGGCGCTATTCGCCGCCATTCCGCGGACATTCCTGTCCGCGGAAAAAGAAACAAATCCATTTAACATCAGACAGGAATGTCTGATCTATGGGCTTTTTATATTAATCTCGAATTAATGTAAATCACTTTATTTTTAATTTAAAATCCCTATCTTCCCCCCATGCCGATCCACTACCCCAAACATGACTTTATCGACTTCTATATCTCCACCGTGCCCGATAAAGCCGGCGTCTATGCTCTCTGGGACGAAACCGAAATAATCTTCTATGGCTGGACCCGCGACAGCATCCGAGGTGAACTGTATAACCACAAACACGGTAGGCACGGATCCTGTACCCGCGCCGCCGTCTATTTCAATTATCAGCCGACCCTTTTCCCTGATTACAAATACCGCGAATTGATCCGCGAGTTCGAATCCGAGCACAACCGCCCGCCGCGATGCCATGAAAGCTGATCTTTAAAAAAAATCTTGTTTTATCGGGCAGGGGCCGCCGGACCTCTGCCCTCGGGATTTTTTACTTTCCTTTCATCGGCGGCGGCGCCGCAGGCGGAGTATCCGTGTTGTAACATTCGCGGAAAACCTTCCAGGCGCCATCGGCCTGCCTTTGCATGATTGACAGATAACTGCCGCTGATCTCCATTGTATCGCCCCCCGCTCTCTGAATCGCGGAATATAAAAATGTACCGCTTATATAACCCCAGTCGCCGGCGATTGTGGTCTCTTCATTGTTGATCTTCAAATCAATGGCGAAAGTATCAAGAAAGGTCTGAATCGAGGCCATTATCTGGTCTTTCCCGATACGGGCCGGTTGGAACGGTTCCATCCGCCGGGCATCATCGGCCCATAAAGCGATCCAGCCGTTAACATCATCGGCTTTCAGCGTGGCGGCATAGGCATCAATATATGCCGCAATATCGGCCTTGGCGGCGGCCGTTTGTTCGGCTGTCTTTTTCGCCTGATCCGTGCAGGATAATGCAAAACACATTATCAGCGTTACCGCAATAAGGCTGCATTGAAAGAATGTTGCTTTCATACTCTTCCTCCTGTTTTTTGGGTTCAATAAATTATTAAATTGGACAAAATTGATATATTTTGTTTCAGTCCATAAGATTCGACTTTGATACTGCTGATTACCCCCGAATGCTTTTAATCGGTCGAATTGACCAAACAGGAATCGTGATCAAGGGATCAATCTTTAATCCCGCACCCGAAATAAGAAAAACAACCGAATCCAATTTGTCAAGCCCGTGACTTTTAATAAACAGCCGGGACGCCATCCCGGGGAAGCAGTCCTTGAATGAGTCCAATTGAAATTTCGCATCCGTATCAATTTAAGTGCTGGACGATTTCCATAAAATCGTGTATTTTAATACAGGTGAGAACGATTCCTGTTACCGAACCAGAATATATTTCGACATCGTAAAACGATCGCATCTTTGGAATACAGAGTTCATTATCGAAGGGCATCTTATGAAATTCGGTATGATGTATATTTTGATGAGCCTGTTGCTGTTTTTTTCTGTCGGCGGTACGCGTCCCGGATCGAAAAACAGCATTACTGGTGTACTGCCGATCGACAATATATACGACAGCGACCACATCCTGACATTGGACACCACCTTCTTCTGGGCCAAAAACGCCGACCGGCCGATAAATATCTGGCGCGATACCCTTTCCGATTCATCGAACGAGTTTATCCATCCCGGAATTTCATACCGCGTTCGTAAATTCGGCGCCGACCCCGGCGATATCATCTTCGGCTATGACTCGACCAAAGGCGACACCGTTACCGTCATCGCCAAATCGGGGAGCCCCAAAAAATACCTGATCGGCGGCTTCACCCCCTACCCGAACGGCAACGGCAAATACGAGGATATTTATCTCCGGTGGTCCGACGATTTTCAAAACTGGACCATTCCATTCGCTTACGACAGCCTGACCGGCCACAAAATATATGTCAACGATCCGATCATCGGCGCCCGGGATATCCACCCGGTCACCCATCACCTGGCCGATCCCGAGTATATCATCGACAAAAACGGGCAGACATGGATGATATTCATAGCGGCCATCGATTCCGCCGGCACCTCCGCCGACCGTCAGAAAATCATGGCCATCAGGGCCCTCAATGACATAAGCTGGCGGGTCGAGGATACTGTCACCATCGCCGGGATCTACTCGACCAATACCGCCAAGCAGTTTCTTTCGCCATCCCTTGTCATCGACACCACCTATCGCATATACTGCATCTACAAAAATTCCGATTCCAAACCGTACCGACAACTTGTTTATTTCCGAGCCGATTCGATGACCGGTCCGTGGACCGGCCCGATCGTCTGCTCTCTTAAAAATGCCGATGTCTGGCAGTACTATACCGAGGCTACTCCCTGGCATGTCAAAGTACGAGAATTCGGCCATAAGCATATCGCCATGATCACCCCCTATACCGCCGAACCGTTCGACAGTGTCAGCCGCGGGTGCCTCTGGATGGCGGTCAGCGACAACGGCATCGACTTCACCGTGGCCGGGCGCCCGGTCCTCTGCCCGAAAGATTTCAAATCAGCGCGTTTCGACGGCGAAAGAATCTACCGTTCCGATTTCATACCCGGATGGACCTCCGATGGCGCCGCCTTCGATATTTTGTACTCCTGTCATGGCACCGATTACCGATGGTACACCGCCCACACCCGTCTGCACTTCAACCGGCGCGGTTATCAGAAACTGAGATTCGAGTCGATAAACGCCGCCGCGTATGACAATCCCGAACGCCGTATCAAATTCGACCGCGATCTCAAATTCATGCGCGTGTCATACACCGATACTCTCCGGGCACGGCTGTTGTGGCGCGATTCATGCATGTCCGCCGATGGTGCCGCCTGCTATGACACCATATCGGCCCGGTTCGAGCCGGAACAATGGGTG
>QNAH01000041.1 GCA_003641425.1 Candidatus Zixiibacteriota bacterium | reverse complement strand
CGGCTGTCATATTTATAATGATAGATTTTATCCGGCGTAAACTTGTATGTCAGGGTAACCTGCTGACTGCCTGTATTACAGCCGGAGAGTAAAATCCCGACCGAAATCAGCAGAACCGTAAGGGCATTTATCTTTTTCTTCATATCTTTCAAACCTCTCTATTTCTTTTCAACCTGCCAATCGGTATGATCCGTAGCGGCGATCCGGGCGGGGCCATGATTATCGAACCAAGAATGTCTGATTGGAGATATCTTCCCATGTATATCTCGTTTTCATCCGCCAAAGCGGTCTGATCTGTATCGATTCCTGTCAGGTTTGCCTGACTGTATCGATCGGGCCCGAATGTCACATCGGAAAAGGATAAAAACATGATTGCAAAGGAAGCCGCCAGCGGAACCAGGTATGCCGCGATTTTCCGCGGAATCTTTGATTCCGGTTTATGAGCCATCGCCGTGATTTCCGGATGGCTTTCTGTCGTCCGTGACAAAATGGATTTCTCGAGATGATCCCAGTAGGTATCACCGGGATCGGGGACCTCGTCACGTTTGAGAAGACCGATCAGCATGGTATCGTTTTCGACCCTGATGCGGCAGTTTTCGCATTCGGCCAGATGCCTCTCCAATCGAGCACGATTTGCGTCACCCGGACGCCCGTTCAGGTAATCGTCGATAATCAAGTTCACTTCCCGGCAGTTCATCTTGTCATCCTGTATTTCAAAATTTCTTTTTCAACCATTTTTTCAATTTTGTCCTGGCAATGTGCAGGTTTGAGCGAACTGTCGCCTGGGGACACCCCAGGGCGTTGGCGATTTCAAGCTTGGTAAATCCCTCGATATCGTGAAGTATGATCGCCATCTTCTGACGCGGAGGCAGTCTTTTGATCGCGTCTTTGACGGCCTGCAATATTTCCGCATTCTCGAGGTTTTTATCCGGGCTTTCAATTCGCTCGGCCAATTCCACCTGTACGTCAGGCAGAAAAACCAGTTCGTCAATCGAAATATTCTTTTTCTGTTTTCTTCTGATAAGATCGATCGAATAATTGCTTGCAATTCGCAAGATAAAGCTGGAGAAGTACTTAACCGATTTGAGCGTGTGCCGTTTTTCATAGATTCGAACGAATGTCTCCTGTGTCACCTCATCGGCATCAAGATGATTCCCCAGCATCCGAAACGCGATCCCATATATCTTCTTTTTGTACCTCCTGACCAGTTCAGCAAATGCCTCGCTGTCATCGTTCGCCAATCTGGCAATTAGTTCCTGTATATCAGTATTCATTTAAACCGGCATTTCTGTCGGCATAATATAGACGCCGGGATCATAACCGTGTTCAAAATTAAATCGTTGACTCTGATAAGGAGAAAGATTATCATTCTAACCTGTGTTGTCAAACCTTTTTTAATATTAAGGTATTGCAAGATCGCAAGATATCCCTATGGAAGATTTTTCCCGATATAAACGTAAATCCCTGATCATAACCGGCCTGGGCACCTTTATGGGTACTCTTGATGCATCGATTATCAATGTCTCGTTGCCGACCATCAGCCGTGATCTGGGGACGACGATCAGTATGGTAGGTTGGGTCATTTTATCATATTCGATTGCCGTTTTTTCGCTGTTGATGCTGTTCGGGGCATTGTCCGAGAAAAAAGGATTTTATTTTTCGTATAAATACGGCTACTTGATTTTCCTTCTCGGCTCGGTTCTTTGTGGCTTATCAATCAATATATACATGTTGATTATATCTCGTGTGATTCAGGGAGTCGGGGCGGCCCTGTTGATTTCAATCGGTCCGGCCCTGATCACACGAAGCTTTCCGGCCTCGGAACGAGGCCGCGGGCTGAGCGTGATTTCGATGTTGGTGTATGCCGGATTGATGCTGGGCCCGCCGATGGGAGGATTTCTCATCGCGCTGGGCGGTTGGCGCTGGATATTTTTTGTCAATGTCCCCGTAAGTATCCTCGGCGTATATTTCACCATCAGGTATATTCGGAATATCCCCGCTATCGAGCCCGGGAAAAAAATCGGTGCTCCCGGCTCAATCAGCCTATCACTGGGACTTCTGGCGCTTATGTTTGCCCTGCTGATGTTCAGTCGCGGTATTCTTGATACGACATATTCGTCGGGGATCCTGCTGTTCTCTATTATTTTATTCGGGTTCTTTTTCTATTTCGAAAACAACCCGAAAACACAATTGATCGGTGTAAGTATTTTCAAAAATAGGCATTTTATTTTTGCCGGTGGCGCGATGTTGCTGATATTTATCGCCCTGATCGCGGTGACGATTTTGATGCCGTTTTATCTCGAGCAGGTGAAAATGTACCGTCCGGAACAGGTGGGATTGTTTCTCATGATCACTCCAGTCTGTGGTTTCTTTCTGGCACCGGCGGCCGGTTACCTGTCGGATAAATTCCGCGCAAGTCTTATTGCCACCCTGGGTGCGGCAATTATGATCATCGGCTATTATTTTATCAGACAGTTGAACGCGCAGACATCACTCACCGGAATAATCTTACCGCTGGTATTGATCGGGACCGGTATGGCCATTTTCAGCACCCCGAATACATCGAGTATCATGGGTTCAGTCACCAAATATCAGCTCGGGAGTGCGTCGGGTATCCTGGCGACCCTCCGGACGCTGGGAATAACACTTGGGGCGGGCTTTGCAATCGGGATATTCTCGTATTATAAAAAGATGTATATTCAGGACGGGATGGCGGAAGCGAAAGCCTTTATCAAGGCATATAATTCCGTTTATGATATCACCATATTTGTTCTTTTATTGGCGGTATTATTCAGCCTTGTTCGGGGCAATACCAAAAAGTCAAAGCCGGCCTGGAATCATAAGAGTTGACAAAACGATTTTTCTTAATATTTTAACAGGCTGATTTTATTCAGTCAGGATGGTATATATGAATTCTATGACAGGCTATGGGAAAGCCGATCTGAAAACAAAAAATCTGGGGGTGTCGGTCGAGTTGTCATCGGTCAACAGCCGCTTCCTGGAATATTCCTTGCGATTTCCCAAACAACTGTCTTTTCTTGAACCGCAGGTAAAAGAATTGATCGCCGCCAAGGTGTCGCGCGGCAAGGTGACAATGTCGATAAATTACGAGGACCATGGAATCGGTATCGACAAGCTGGTTGTCAACAAATTACTGGCCGATGAGATATACAGTCAGCTCCAGGAATTGAAAGAAAAATACGGGCTGGGCGGTGAGATAACACTGGATGATTTCCTCGGTTTTCCCGATGTGTTCAAGGTGGACAAGGCTGAAAATATTGAGGACAAGATATGGCCCTGCATCAAGACCGCCGTCAACCGCGCCCTGGCCGATATGGTCGCGATGCGCAAACAGGAGGGGCAGAACCTCAAGGATGATCTTTTAAAACGGCTCCGGATTCTGGCCAACGGTATCGCCAGGATCGAAAAATTGTGTCCGGATAATATCACTTATCACCGGGAGAAATTGTCGCAGAAGATCAATGGTGTTCTCAACGGTGTGCCGGCCGATGCCAACCGGCTCGAAGAGGAGATCGCCTACCTCGCCGAGCGATGCGATATCACCGAGGAGTGTGTCCGGTTCGGCAGTCATATCAAACAGTTTGGTGCAACCCTCCGAAAGGCCGGCTCGGTCGGAAAACGGCTCAACTTCCTGCTTCAGGAACTGAACCGTGAAATCAATACAATCGGCGCTAAATCGGGCAATGCCAGGATCTCTCATGAAGTGGTCGAACTTAAAGAAGAGATCGAGAAGATGCGCGAGCAGGTCCAAAATATCGAGTAAGCGGGGCGATGATGAACAAGCGCAAAATCAAGGGCAAAATTATTATTATCTCATCCCCGTCGGGGGGAGGGAAAACCTCGATCTGCAAACGGCTTCTCAATCGGAATAAGGACTGGCAATTTTCTATTTCCGTCACTACCCGCAAAAAACGCCGCGGCGAAAAAAACGGCCGTGAATACTGGTTTGTGGATCATGCTGATTTTTTAAAAAAACGCGAATGCGGAGAATTTGCCGAATGGTGTAAGGTTCACAGCTTTCTTTACGGAACCCCGAAAAAGCCGATGGAGTCGGTTCTTTATAAGGGCGGGGTGATGCTTCTCGATGTCGATGTCAAAGGGGCAATGAAACTTAAGAAAATCTATAAGGAAGCCGCAACAACCATATTTATTTTGCCGCCGGGAAGGACCGAATTAAAACAGCGCCTAAAGAAAAGAGGAACCGAAGACGATAAGCACTTTAAGATCCGACAGAGTCGGGCCTTAAGCGAAATGAAACTTTTCGGTCAGTTCGAGTATACTGTAATAAATAAAGATCTGAAAACGGCTGTAAGCGAGGTGGAGATGATCATAAAGTCGCTTCACTGCCGAAAAAACAATCTGGATTTGGAACAAATTAACCGCATTGTCGGTTAAGCCATAAAATCATAGGAGGAATTATGTCCACAAAATTTACTTTTGAAGACATTGATAAGTTGACCAGAAATCGATATGAGGCGGTCCTGATTACGGCGCAACGGGCACGTCAGATCAACTCCATGAGGCTGGCCCAGTTGGAGAGAATGGCCGAAGAGGATGTGATCATCGATGGACGCAAAGTAACATCGATCGCCATCAGTGATATCGCCAGTGGTAAAACCAAATTTAGAAAGACCAATTTGTCAACCGAATCAGAATAAGGCATAATATTTTTAATGGCAAAAAATCTTCTCATAGTCGAATCGCCGGCCAAGTCGAAGACACTCAAAAAGTTTCTTGGTAAAGATTTTGAGATACTGGCCACAATCGGGCATATTAAAGATCTGCCCAAGTCGAAACTCGGGGTTGATACCGATAATGGATTCAGTATCAACTACGAGACGATCAAGGGCAAAACCAAGATTCTGAAAAAACTCAAGGACTCGGCCAAGAAATCGCAGACTGTTTATCTGGCGCCCGACCCGGACCGTGAGGGAGAGGCCATTGCCTGGCATATCGCCAATGAATTAAAAAGCAAAGCGGATATTGTTCGGGTGACATTCAACGAGATCACCAAAAACGCTGTCTTGAATGCTCTCAAGAATACGCGCAGTATCGACGAAAACCTGGTCAATGCCCAGCAGGCACGGCGGGTTCTCGATCGCCTGGTAGGCTATAAAGTGTCGCCGTTTTTGTGGAAGACGATTACTTACGGGCTGTCGGCGGGGAGGGTCCAATCGGTTGCTCTCAGGATAATCTGCGAACGTGATAAGGAAATCGAGGCCTTTGTCGAAGAGGAATACTGGGAGATCGAGGCCGATGTCGCCGATAAAAATGACGCCCATATTCGCGCCAGGCTGACAAGGATCGGCGGCGAGAAGCCTAAAATCGAAAATGAAGAGGCGGCTGAAAAAATAGTCGCGGACATTAAAGAACAAAATTTTGTAGTCGATTCGGTAAAAAAATCCGAGCGTAAAAGAAAACCGGCGCCCCCGTTTATTACCAGTACTCTTCAGCAGGATGCCGCCCGGCGCTTTTATTTTACTCCCAAAAAGACGATGATGATCGCCCAGCAGCTATATGAAGGTGTCGAGCTTGGCGATGAAGGCGCCACCGGGCTGATAACATATATGAGAACCGATTCGACAAGAATCGCCGATTCGGCAGTGGCGGCGGTCAGGAATTATATTGGAAAAAATTTCGGTAAAGATTACCTGCCTGCAAAACCGGTAAAATACAGCGCCAGGAAAAACAGCCAGGATGCGCATGAAGCGATAAGACCGACATATCTCGATCTACCGCCGGAAAAAATCAGGAATCATCTGACCAAAGATCAGTTTAAATTGTACAGCCTTATCTGGAACAGATTCATCGCCTGCCAGATGAATCCGGCCGTTTACAGCACCACGTCGGTGGATATTAATGCCGGTAAATATCTTTTCCATGTCCATACGCAGACCCTGAAGTTCGACGGCTTCCTTAAAGTATATGAAGACACGAAAGAAAATGGAAACATCAACGGCAAGTACGATAATGGTGAAAACGGACTGGTCGATTTTATCCCGGAAGTAGGCGAGGGAGACACCCTGACTCTGGTCGAGTTGTTCCCATCTCAGCATTTCACCAAACCGCCGGCGCGCTTCACCCAGGCATCGCTGGTGCGAACATTGGAAGCCGAGGGAATCGGACGTCCATCGACCTATGCTACCATTGTTTCAACCCTCCTGGATCGCAAATATGTCGAAGCCAAAGAACGACGTTTGTTCGCCACCGAACTGGGATTGACGGTTAATAAAATCCTCGTCGAGTCTTTCCCGACTGTTTTCAGTGTCGAGTTTACCGCCCACATGGAAGACGATCTGGATCAGATCGAAACCGGCAAATCGGACTGGGTTGATGTGGTCCGTGAATTTTACGGTCCGTTCGACAGGCGTCTCGATGCCTTATCGGCCAAACAGAAAGAAATCAAGGAATCGTTGACCGAGGCTACCGAAGAAAAGTGTGAAAACTGCGGTTCTCCGATGGTCATCAAGTGGGGACGTAACGGGCGTTTTCTGGCCTGTTCGGCTTACCCGGAATGCAAAACCACCAAACCGCTTAACGGCGGTGAAGAAAATATCGAAACCGACGAAAAATGCGACAAATGCGGTTCCCCGATGGTCGTGAAAATCGGGCGCTTCGGCAAGTTTCTGGCTTGCTCGGCTTATCCGAAATGCAAGAACACCAAACCGATATCGACCGGGGTAAAATGCCCAAAAGACGGATGCGGGGGCGATGTTGTCGAGAAACGATCGAAACGCGGCAAACAGTTTTTCGGATGTAGCAATTATCCCAAATGCGACTTTGTAACCTGGTATAAACCTTCCAATACCACCTGCCCGCAATGCGGCAACGGCTACATGCTTGAAAAGGTCTCGCAGAAACGAGGACCGTATCTGGCCTGCCCGGAGTGCAAGCATAAGATCTATCAGGAAAATTAATAGGTCGTCAATACCCGTCAATTCGGCATAATCAATTTTATTTGACGTTGTCTATAATATCACCTATTTTGAAGCATGCTAAAAAAGACACTGAACAACTATTTTAAATATCTGGCGGAAAAACGCGGTCTGTCGGCCGGCTCAATAAAAACCTATCGAGCCAGCCTGGCGCCTTGGGTGGAATTTCTCGAAAACGAATACGGGACGACCGCTCCCGACCCGAATATCAACTCGATTCTGCTCAGGAAATATCTGGCCGGAAGAAGGCAGGAATCGATTTCGGTCCGCACTTTGGCCGGTTTTATATCGGCTTTGTCCGGTTTCCAGCAATATCTTCAGTATGAAAAGAAAAATACAAAGTACATCTGCAAACTCAGCAAACTTAAATACTCGGAAAAAGTCCCCGATTTTCTTTCGCAGAAAGAGGCGGCGGAATTGTTCGAACTGGTTGAAAGGGACAGTTATCTGGCCTGGCGCGATTATATGATGGTCTCATTGCTGTATCTGTCGGGAATCAGGCGGGCAGAGCTGGCCTCATTGAAATTGCATGATATCGATTTGAAAAAATGCCTGATCGATGTAATCGGTAAGGGAAACAAGCAAAGATTTGTACCGCTTGGCGATGCCATTCTGGATGATCTTGGATTTTATATCGAATTGAGGAACGGTTTTGCAAAAGACAAACCGGCTCATCAGGGCCATCTTTTCCTGAATTTCAGGGGCGGTTCGTTGTCGGTGCGTTCGATAGACAGAATCGTCAAAAAATACTGTGCCCGTCTCGGGAAACGGGTCACACCGCATATGCTTCGCCACAGCTTTGCCACCCACATGCTTGAAAACGGAGCGGATATTCTGGCTATCAAGGAAATACTCGGACACAGCACACTGGCAACAACACAGAAATACACTCATCTGACCACGGAGCAGTTGAAAAAGATTTACAAAAAGGCCCATCCCAGGGCATAATCAAGAGGAATGCTATGAAGATCAGATCAACCACCATATTGTGCTTGCGATATAAAGGATCGGTTGCCATCGGAGGCGACGGCCAGGTGACTTTCGATGATACAGTCATGAAGGCCAAAGCGGTCAAGATCCGTAAAATTTACAATGATACCATCCTTACCGGTTTTGCCGGAGCCGCCGCCGATGCCCTGGCACTGTTCGAAAGATTCGAGGGCAAGATCGAGGAGTATTCAGGAAATCTTCCGCGAGCGGCGGTGGAGCTGGCCAAAGACTGGCGCACCGATAAGTACCTTCAAAAGCTGGAAGCCTTACTCGCGGTAGCCGACAAGGAGCACTCCCTGATAATTTCAGGGACCGGTGAAGTTGTGGAGCCGGATGACGGCATTCTCACTATCGGTTCCGGCGGGGCGTATGCGCTGGCCGCGGCTCGGGCTCTGGTATCGATCAAGCCCAAACTTACCGCCGAAGAGGTGGTCCGGAAGGCCCTTAATATCGCGGCCAAGATATGCGTTTATACCAATGACAATATAACTGTGGAATCGATTCAATGATAAACAAAGAAACCAGGACCCCGAGAGAAATAGTCGAATATCTTGACAAATACATCATCGGGCAGGATCGTGCCAAAAAATCTGTCGCAATCGCCCTTCGCAACCGCTGGCGGAGGCAGGAAGCGCCGGAAGAAATCGGTCGGGAAATATTACCCAACAATATTCTTATGATCGGGCCGACCGGGGTCGGAAAAACCGAGATCGCACGCCGTCTGGCCGAACTGGCCGGGGCGCCGTTTATGAAAGTCGAGGCCTCGAAATTTACCGAGGTGGGTTATGTCGGGCGTGACGTTGAATCGATGGTGCGCGATCTGGTCGATCTGGCAGTCAATATGGTCAAACAGGAAACAGCCGGACAGGTGGCCGATAAGGCGCAGGAAAATACCGATGAAAAACTGCTTGATCTTCTGTTACCCCCGCCCCCGCCGAAAACAATCGGCCTTGCCGAAAAGGACAGGGCGATACCGGAATCCAAACCCGATAATGCCACAAGACAGAAACTGCGTGATAAACTTCTGGCCGGGAAGCTCGATGAAAGGATGGTCGAGCTCGATACTCCGCAGGACCGCTATCCGGTGGTGGAAATATTCTCGCCGATGGGTATGGAGGAGTTGGGGATCAATTTCCAGGAAATGTTCTCCGGTTTGATGCCCAAAAAGACTAAACGACGCCGGATTACAATCGCCGAGGCGCGCAAAATTATCTATTCCGAAGAACTTTCCAAACTTGTCAATATGGATGATGTTATTGTCGATGCCATGGAACGGACCCAGCAGTCCGGGATAATATTTATCGACGAAATTGACAAGATCGTCGGCGAAAGCAGCAAGACCGGGCCCGATGTTTCCCGCGAAGGTGTCCAGCGGGATATTCTCCCGATTGTCGAAGGATCGGCGGTAATGACTAAATACGGTATGGTCAGAACCGACCATATACTCTTTATTGCGGCCGGGGCGTTTCATTCATCGAAACCGTCAGATTTGATTCCCGAATTGCAGGGCCGTTTCCCGATCCGGGTCGAACTGGATTCGCTCACCGCCGAGGATTTCGTGCGTATCCTGTCCGAACCGAAAAACGCTCTTCTCAAGCAGTACACCGCCCTGATGGCGTCCGAAGGAGTAAAACTTGCTTTTGACAAAGCGGCCCAAAAACGAATCGCCGAGATTGCCGAGGAGGTCAACACAACCACCGAAAATATCGGCGCCCGGCGGTTGCATACGATCATGACGACCCTTCTCGAGGATATCATGTTCGAGGCGCCGAACAAGAGAAAGAGTATCCGGATAACCGCCTTGATGGTAGATAAAATGCTTTCCGAGATAATCGAAAACGAAGATTTGAGCCGGTATATTTTGTAAATCAAATGATCGACATATACTGGATCTAAGTCGATAAGTGATGGAGAAAGGAGAATAAATGGCTGAAGGGGAATTTGCCGCGGTCATCAATTGTATGGACGGCCGGACACAAATACCGGCGATCGAGATTATGAAAAAGCAATTCAATGTCGATTATGTCGATACAATAACCGAGCCGGGACCGATAAAAATCCTGTCGTCGAATGATAATCAGTCGCAAATCGACTCGATAAAAAACCGCCTCGAAATTTCCATCACCAAGCATGGCTCGAAAGCGGTTGGTGTGGTCGCTCATTTCGACTGCGCCGGTAATCCGGTCGAAAAGAAAAAACAGCTTCTCCAGCTTGACAGGTCGGTCGAACTGATCAAAAGCTGGGGCTATGATATAAAAGTGGTCAAATTGTGGATCGATGAGAATTGGTCGGCGTATGTAATCAGTTGAGGGGTGACCCGCCGTATTTTTAGCGATTATAATTCAAAATGTCTTTATCATGACATCTGGTTCATAAAATACACCCCTTTTGGTATCGCGTCGAAAATAGTACGAGTTTTACCTGTCAACTCAGGTTTTGTACATCGTCGATATATTTTCATACTCGACCGTTTTTATGAACTCCTCGATAATTTCCTGATCCGATTCGGATAGGTTGTTCAGTCTAAACCCCGCCTTACTGTAGTACGATTCCGGATCATTCCGGCACCACATACTCTCGGCCTCGAAATTGATTTCCTGCTCGCCCTGAATTGTGAACGGGAACTCGATTTTCAGCCGGTAAACACCGTCCCTGGTCACAGTCC
This sequence comes from Candidatus Zixiibacteriota bacterium, assembly GCA_003641425.1. Classification (GTDB taxonomy): domain Bacteria; phylum Zixibacteria; class MSB-5A5; order GN15; family PGXB01; genus PGXB01. The sequence goes on along the minus strand of QNAH01000041.1, from coordinate 1,286 downwards.
TTTCACCGATCAGCATCATACCATGAGTCGATATGTCGGCCAGGTAACCGAAAAGCTCGTTGGTATCGCGATCGTAGACTTTGATCTTGGTACCGGGACGGGATCTTGGATTTTGTCGTTTTTCCTGCATAGCGTGACTCCTTTAACCGCGCGGATTAAGGTTGATTATCACAAAAACTCATATAAGAATACCCTGAATGGGTCGTGAAAATAGAATTACTATTCCATATATTAATCGGTATTTAACAGCGTTTGCTTTACAATCAGGATTATATAAGTCTTTTTTAATTTCGGATTATTCATTTATATATTATTACAATTCCCGCCGGATTCGTATTTTGAATATTATGAGGGAATTACGAGATGAGTAATCATTACGAAGAATTCGAGAAGAGAGACGAGGAAGAAAAAAAAGAGGAGAGAATCGAGGGAGAAGGATTCGACGAGCTTCTCAAGTTCACCCTTCCCGGTTTTATCGGCGCCATAATCGCCGGTGTCCTTTTCGACTACTTCGGCTATCAGCTCAGCGCGGTCGGGCAGTGGATTGTCCGGACCTTTGCGGGCGAGGGGGAGTCGATTTTCGAGGGAATATATTCTATCCGTAAACGGCTCTCGAAAGCGGACGGATCGATGGCGGAAGCTTACGCCTGGGGCAAGCTGTTCGGCATGTTCCTGCCCTGGATAATCGACTGGGGCTCGCGGCTGGCCGGGGTCGATGTTTATGCTGTCGAGGGTTTTTATATTCCGTTTTTCTACGCCATGTCCGATCAAATGGGGGCCAATATTTCCGGCTCAATCTACCTTCGCAGGCGGGAAGGAAGCTGGGGGAGGGCGATGGCCGCGTATATCAGACATCCGGTGATGATTTCCAGCCTGACCGTTATCCTGATTGTCCCGTTCGGCTTATTGACCGCCCGTTTTCTCGGCTTCAGCCCCACCAATCAGAAATATACCGCACTCGAAACTATTGCCGCCAATCTCTGCTGGCTCCCGGTAGTGATCGGATGGCTGGCCGGCAGACTAAGAAAATAAGCCGAGCCTTCCCCGAAATATTTTCATACTGCGACATCCCCAAACATGGTTTTTGGCGAAACCGGCTTAAGACTGCCGCCCACTAATTATTCATCTCCACCATAGTACGGACATTCCTGTCCGCGGCAATTTCTTTAAAGAAACAGTAACGTTTTTCGTCCGATTTTGCCGAAAATAGCGATTTTTTTCGTTGTAATATGAATGTACTCATGGGATTACAGATATTTGGTTTTGTTTTGTCCTGTGCGCACGTT
>QNAH01000040.1 GCA_003641425.1 Candidatus Zixiibacteriota bacterium | reverse complement strand
TTATTGGTATAGTTCTCTTATCCAAGTTTTAACTCCATTTATAGATCTTCCTGATTTTTCGACGGAACCGGGTCATACCCACCTTCGTGCCAGGGGTGGCATCGTGATATTCTTTTGACCGCCATAATAATTCCTCGCCAGGCGCCGTATTCCTTAATGGCATTTTCGGCGTAATGCGAACAGGTCGGATAGTAGCGGCATTGATTCCCAAAAAGAGGCGATAATGTATATCTATATATATTGATGAGTAGAATCAGCGGGTAGCTGAATATGGAGATTTTTCGATCAGGCATCGGGATTCAACGACTTATATAGATTTTTCAGTTCTTCTCCCAGCATTTTGTGTTTAATATCGTCGGCAGATCCTTTAAATCTGACAATGAAGCTGCCGTCGATTCTTTGCTGATTTTGGAGCTCCCTGAAATCCTCACGCATCCAACGCTTTATCCTGTTACGCGCCACAGCGTTACCGGCATGCCCGGATATTAAAAAAGCAACCTGATAATTCTCGGCTTTTTCTGGAAGCACTTTATCATAAAAAAGCTCCAGCCTTCCGGATTTCACCTTTTTGCCGGACCTAAGCACAGATAGAATCATCGTCTTGCTTTTCAGGCTATGGCGGGGCAATTTTTCTCTATTTTTGTTTTTTGACACTGACCGTCAGCCTGTGTCGGCCTTTGGCCCGGCGGCGCGCCAGAACCTGGCGACCCGACCGAGTCGACATTCTTTTTCTAAATCCGTGGTCGTTCAGTTTTTTCCGGTTCGATGGCTGAAATGTTCTTTTCATATTCGTCTCACTTTCAAATCTATTATAGAAATTTGAATATAACTAAAATCCGTAAATCGTCAAGCGAAAAGGGCGATATAAAACGGCCATTTTGGCCCGCAATATCAATACGGTAATATGCCGGATTTGTTGAGAATGAGTAATATTACTCTCATTCGCAGGCCCACATACAGGTCCAGATCGATATAAGGTTGCCTATTGAATCGGCTACAATCTCGCGTGTCATGGTTTTAAACAATCCTTCATCATACCGACTCGGGTCGGCAATATCAAACAGCTGAAGGCTGTGCTACTTCGATTTGATACATATATCAACCGCATGCTCCATCAGGATTCTTCGGTAATAGACATAAGTTTTGATTTCTCTCCGGTCGCTTGCACTAAGAGGATCGAATTTGACATACTTTGCCAATTCGTTATCGACCCCGCACTTTTCGGCATTTTCCATGTCTGGAACACCTTCGGCAATCGCCCGGCAGGTGCAGACCTTTTCCCATTCCTCCTCGAGTTTCGAGTGCCAGTCATATTCCTCGTAATAGACTCCCTCCTGCGGTTTGTTTTCCGAGGATTTGTCATCCCGGATATCACAGTGCATCGGAACATGAGCATCGACCACATAATGAGACAGCAGGAGAAACATAAACATGATATGCTCCATCGAATAGCTGTCATTGTAATTTCTTAGTTTGATAATATCGGTGATGATCTTGGAGAGGTGATCGATCTTGAAAGCCAATCCGCCGCATTTGCGGGCACGGTAGTACACATTGCCGATATTCTTGTACGTTTCGGCGGCATAAGTCTTCGCATCCGTAAATTCGCCCTCGGTAAATAATTTGAAGATGTGGTATTCCCGTTTGTCATTCAAAATATCATCCGACGCCCAGCTCGCTTCGAGCACGCGATCCTTGTGATACTGCATCAACCTCTCGAGAATTTTCCCCTCACGCCTTAGGTTAGTTCTCTTTTTCCCGGTCGCTTTGTCGCCGCTCGGGTAGCAGAGGTTATAAAGACCCTCATACATGAACTCAATGGCCTTGTATGCCACACAGATGTGTGAGTTATGTTTCATCGTGTTCCCCAATAAATAAAAACATTGCGGTATTAAGCCGATGATGTCGGGTCAATTGATGGGATATGCCTGATTAAGACTGTTATAAAATAAAACCGGACAATACCGGATGTCAAGAAGATATAAAAGCAATGTTCCCTTTTTTGTCCTTGTATAAAATCATAATCTTGGTTAGAATTATACCTAAATTCAAAATGGAGAGATGAGACTATGCGAGAGACCTTAAGATTTCCATTAATCGCGACATTTATTTTTATGGCCGTCAATTTGTCAGCAAGCGCCTGCACCAATCTACTGGTGACCAAAGGAGCCTCGGCCGACGGCTCGGTGATGATAACTTATACCTGCGATGGTGAATTCCACCCGCATTTGGGTTACGAGCCGGCCACGGATTTCCCGCCCGGCGACTCTCTTTTAATCGAAGACTGGCGCGGCAATGTCCACGGTTATATCAGGCAGGTCGAACACACCTACGCCGTGGTCAATATGATAAACGAGCACCAGCTGGCAATCAGTGAGACAACATTCGACGGCCGAGAGGAACTTCAAAATAAAGAAGGCATGCTCGGCTACTGGGATTTGATATACCTGGCGCTCCAGCGGGCCAAAACCGCCCGCGAGGCAATTAAAGTGATGACCGATTTGGTGGCTGAGTACGGTTACCGCTCGACCGGGGAGTCTATCTCGATTGCCGACCCTGACGAAGCCTGGATACTGGAGATAATAGGTCCCGGCGAAGGGGGAGAAGGCGCAATCTGGGTGGCGGTCAGGATACCCGACGGTTATATCTCCTGTCACGCCAACAAGGCGCGAATCGGGGAATTTCCAACCGATGATCCCGACAACTGCATTTATTCGGACAACGTCGAATCATTTGCGATAGAAAAAGGCTACTACGATCCCGATTCGGGCGAACCGTTTTTGTTCAATGAAACCTACTGCCCGAGCACACCAAAAAATCACCGCTGGGCCGACGGGAGAGTCTGGTCGATATTCCGCCGTGCGGCGCCATTGATGAATTTCTCGCCCGATTATTACCGGGCGGTACCGGGCGCTGAGGCTTACCCGCTCTGGATCAAGCCGGATAAAAAATTATCGCTGGCCGATGTCTTTTCGCTGATGCGCGACCATTTCGAGGGGACCGAATGGGATATGACCAAGGGGGTCGATGCCGGCCCGTACGGGGTACCATACCGCTGGCGGCCGCTTAACTGGAAAGTGGTCGATGCCCAGGGTGACAGTGTCGAGTACACCTGGGAGCGGGCGGTCTCGACCCAGCAGACCGGGTTCACATTTGTTTCGCAGTCGCGTTCATGGTTACCCAACCCGATCGGCGGGGTGACATGGTACGGGCTTGATGATACCTGGTACACCTGCTATACTCCGCTGTACTGCGGAATTAACGCCATCCCGCATTCGTACACGGTCGGATCATTGCAGGAATTTTCATGGGAGTCGGCCTGGTGGGTATTCAATTTCGTATCCAATTTCAGTTATCTGAAATATTCGTATATGATCGAGGATATTCAGAAGGTACAGTCGGAGATCGAGGGCGAATATATGGCGCTTCAGCCTGCCGTGGAAAATACTGCGCTGGAACTGTATAAAAGCGATCCCGACCTGATGACGAAATATCTGACCGATTATTGTGTGACGCATGCCGAGATGCTGGTCGATAAATGGCGTGCGCTCGGGGAGCACCTGATAACGAAATACAACGACGGTTATGTGAAAGATTCGACCGGACACCCGCAGGACCGCGGCTATCCGGAAAGCTGGCTGAGAGCGGTCCTCCGCGAGAACCCGGACAAGTTCAGACTCCCGGAGACAGACACAACAAAAGCGGAATCACGGCTGGTGGATTAAAATTAACTATGCGGTTACATATTTGGGCCTGACCTGTATAAATGTGATTGTCAACTCTATAATATCAGCTTAAATTTGCCGTATATAATCATTAAATCAACTTATAATTACCGGGAGGAAAGATGATTGCGGACAACAACAAAATGATTGCCGAGCAGGTCAGGCTGTGGCGCGAGCGGATTAAAAAAACCATCGACGAGGCGTTCGAAATGGCGCCTGAAGACAAACTCGACTGGATGCCGGCCGAAAATATGCTCTCGCTGGGAAATGTCTTCCTTCACATCCCCGAGACCTCGGACTGGTGGTATGATTGCGTTCTTTTGGGAAAAGAGGCGATCGAACTGGCCTTTCCGGGGAAAAAATGCCCGCCAAAAGAACAGGTAAGAAAACATCTCGATGAGCACTGGGAACGACTGGAACGGTTTTTTGCTGAACCACCGGCTATACTGGAAAAAATTTATTCGAGAGAAGTCGATTTAGAAGGAAGAAAATGGACCTTTGAGGGAAGCGGATTCTGGGTTTTTATGCATCTTCTGGAGCATGATATTCACCATCGCTGCCAGATCAACCAGTATTTGAGAATCCTGGGGATCAAGCCGCCGAGGGTTTAAAATTTGGAAAAACGAAATTGTTCATAAAAAACCCGCCCGGATCGGGGCGGGTTAGAGGTCTAATAATTTGTCTTTGGTCCTTTGGGTCGGCTTGACCTGCCGAATCTGGAAACGATCAACGATATAAGCAGAACCAGAATACCGACGGATATAATTATCATTACGATTCCCGTCGGCTCGATTCGAATATGCTGATTTTTTAGATACATCACTAGGAAAATAAAGGCGCCGAGGAAAAATATGGATAACCCGACGATAATTCCGACAGTCTTACCGCCACCGCCGACACTAGTGCGGTATGGATCGATATCGAGAAACTGGTCCTTCGATCTCATATCGGTCCGGCGCTTGAATCTGAGACGGTATTGATCGAATTTCTCCACCAGTTCCCATCCCGCTTTCGCTTCCTGCCGACAGACCTCCTGCACTTTTTCATAATTGCTGAAAGTCCCCATACTGCTGCGAACGATTTTGAATTCCCAGCCATTGAGATCTTCTTTATTGTAACCTGTCATATTCTCCTCCTCGTCTCGCATTTTCGCGGCATGAGCGGCCGCCGCGGCCGTGGTTGCTGCCGATGTTGCAACAAATGCCCCGTTAGACATAAAGATTCGCCTCCTTCTTTTGTATAATATACTAATTTTTTATGGCAATTATTCGAAAAAATCGGACAAATCCAGTGACATTTCATTTGCCGAGGTGTGATTATTTCTGGCGTGTTATTCGTAATTTATTATATTTGAATTAGTTGTACGAATTCTGTAACATTTGTGCGCTATCCCCGTCAAATATGTTGCGGACCTGATCAAGCGACATTTGAATAAAAACTATTTGGAGGATCGTCATGAAGATGAAGGACGAATTCCGGGGTGGAGTGGCTATAATCAGTCTCGAGGGTAAGGTAATCGGCGGCAATGATGCCACCATGTTTCACGGGAAGATGCATGAGTACATCAATAACGGCTTCAAGAAAGTAGTGGTCAATCTTGGCCGGGTGGAATGGATGAGTTCGGTCGGAATGGGCATGCTTATTACGGCGCTTGCGGCTACCAAAAACAATAAGGGACAGATGAAAATCGCCAATATAACCGACCGGATCGAATCGCTACTGACCATCACACGGCTGATGTCGATTTTCGATGTTTATGACTCGGTCGATGATGCCGTTGCGGCTTTCGGCAATAAAGCGCAGGTTGTCGGTTGAGTTTATTTTGCTCGGGCGCGCCGGGCATCAAAAAACGATTTAAGGCACAGCAGGAAAAATATCAGAGATAAAACCGCCATAATCGATTGGGTGATCACCGCCGCCGGGCGGGCGACATCACCGCCGGTGAATAACGTGATCAGCTTTATCAAACCGGGGACAGTTCCTGCGAATCCGATCAGGCTGAGCAGGCTCACTGCATGCATGCCGCGGCTTCGGTATTTTTCTTTAAAGGCCAGCAGACCCAAAATAAACACGGCCAGTGCAAAATAGGCCGGTATCAGTGCGGTCACACTTGTTGCCCCGATCACCGAAAATCCGATAATCCCGAGCAGGAATAAAAGCACCGCATAAATAATGGTCATAACCGGCATATTCATATAAAATCCTTCCCCAATTAAGTATTCAATTCACAATATATAATCTACCACCAGACCTGACGGCCGTTTGAATAAGTGAATATCCGTTCTTCTCTATCGGAATCATCGGCCACCAGCCAGTATAAAGCATTTCCCGGGACATTATCGAATTGCAGCGGTTGATCGCCCGCCGCCTTTTTGCCATGTGATTGCCAGCCGCTATCCCAGTAGAACAGTTCATATTCCTTTCCTGCGGTCAGATTTATTTTATTGACCCCGTCGGTAGAGCTGTCCTGCTTGATTTGAGTGGTTCCTGTGAGACTAAGGGATATCATCTGAGTTGTATCGGCTGTCAATTTTTCCATACGCATATCATCATGCAGTATAAAAGGACTGCCGCATGGTTCGATTTCCTCATTTATATAAAAGGCCGGAAGATAGGCGACATCGGTTCCCATATCCTGAAATAGAACCGCCCCGCTTTGAATTCTTCCCCAGTCGATCGCTCTCCAGTCACCGTCATTGTAAACACATATATATGCAATATCAATCGAGTCAGGGATTTCAGCCTCGAGGGTAACAGAAACATTACCGACATCGATATAGTCGGCGGTAACATCGATATAGCTTTTACCGGCCAGCCACCCGGCCATTTTTTCCTGCTTACGATCCTGGAATACCAGATTTTCTTTCTGCATACTGTACATCTTGCGATACACTTTGGCCAGTTTATAACGAAGATTGTACTCACCCGGATTGCTTTCGGCGCCCATGAAGGGGATTACTTTACCGTCGGGCACGACTATGGCATTCCAGGCATGGTTATTCCCAGCATTGGCCCAAAAAGGAGTATAATCACTAGTTACCGCCAGTCCGTTGGCCCGCATTGCGTAAATGGTCAGATTGGTCATATCCTCGCATCGACCCATATTATTTTCGAGCATTTCGGTTAATCCCTGGTCGGTCGGATGCATATAATAGCGCCGGTCGAATTTGAACCATGATTTAATATCATCATTAATAAGTGAAGCGGCTTCTATGGGGTCCGACGGATCCGACATGATACTCTCAAGAGCATCATATTTATCCCAGAAATAAGGCCGCCAGTCTTCGAGAGGTTCGTTGCTTCCACGATAAGGCAGGATATATTCCCGGAATTGTTCGTATGACAGTTTTTTCGCCCAGGCTCGCTCACGCCATGCCATAAAGGCATAGTCTATGTAATTTATCAGGAAGTCGGCGCTGATTGAATCGATATCGTACAATAGATCTTTGCGATGGAAATCGAGTTCGCCGTACCGGCTTTCGAGACTGTCGAGATCGGCCAGAAGTGTCTCGAAATCCGGGTATTTAGTAACATCAATTTCATATTCATTTTCCAGACTGTCCCTGAGTGCATAGGTGGCATAGCAGTGGCCTTCCATGTTACCGATAAGATAGCAGGCCGCCTGATACATAAGGGTATCCGTGGCGGAGGCATAATGCTCGAGCACCTTTTCCAGTTCGGTCCGATTTGTCCCGGCCGAATCCAGAACATTCATAACGTCGTTGGGATACGGCATGTTGTCAGATGCCGAAAGAGTCGCGGTAAATAGTATAATGATAAGAAAGAAAAAAACCGATTGCCTGACAGGCATTGATACCTCCATAGAAAATCATAATGGTTTAATACTCATGGAAATTAAGACATGGATGTCCCGGCCGCAAGCGGTTTCATGCTTTCATTGCATTTACAATCTTTCGCCGCAGAATATACAGTGGTCGGCATCACGGTTATGAATACATTATATAAAAAAGACCGCTGGTGATGATTCCGGCGGTCTCAGATCGATGACACAGGCGGTGACGGGATTTCAGTTCACTCTTCTCTCCTGGCGGGAGAACATTCCATATCCTCGGTAATCTTTAAAATCCGTTCGTAAGGAAGAGCCAGCCAGCTTTCGACCTGTGCCGCACCGTGATTGCGAGTCATCATTGATACAATCGCGGCCGTTTCTTCATTCGGCGCCTCATAGATATGCATCGAATCCCAGTAACCCATAAGAGCATAATGTGCCTTAAATTTGATTTCAGGACATTTTTCCTCTATTTCTTTTAACCAGGCACGTCCGCTCCAGGACCGATGTTTATGTTTGGCACCGATTTCCACCAGGCTGGCATCGCGCGACGCCAGCTTTGTCATCAAGACAAAGGTCTTCATTTAAAACCTCCGTGCCGTTACAGGCTCCTGCAATTTATGACTATCGATTCTAATGAATTCAATTCCAACCAGAGTGCCGGAAAAGTCGTCCCGATCTATCAGGCGTCTATAATATTATACTTAAATTACTTGAAAAATAAAAGTGAAAAAGGCTGCCGGTTTTGATTTATCGCGGCAGCCCGATTTGGGAAGATCAGCCAATCTCTCTTGATTCGGTCTCGGCGAGGATTTTTTTAGCAATGATCAATTTCTTATAAAGTATTTCGAATTTTTCGGATTGTCCCGTCCTGGCCGCTTTAAAAAGGTCCCCCTCAATTTCGGCAACATCAAGGCGTTTATAATAGTCCAGCGTTTCCTTAAAATGCGCCATGACGATTTTGCCGGTTAAAATGGGATGATTGTTGGTTACATTGGCTTCTTTAAACATCAGGCCATGTTCCAGTTCCACCTCGAGACCCTGTCTAAAATCCTCCAGAACGACTTTCATATCGCCAATATCCATCTCTTTCAAGATCACCGCCGCTTCATCGGTGGATACATCCGGCCGTTCCATAGCGGTCCAATCACTAATCCCCAACTCACCGCAGACCCGCCTGACCTCTTCCAACGTTACATAGTCCGGTAATTGCATCATTATATTTTCCCTTTAAAGTCAGCCTATTAATAACACGGCCCGATATTCAGGGCCGCAGTTAATTTCAATACCAAAGAGAGGGAATTTTTACAGTTTGTCAAACGGAAAGATGTAAAATAACGCGATTTCTTTATTCGCTATCGGCTTTTTCAAATTTCAGCGAAGCCGAATTGACACAGTAGCGGCGGCCGGTCGGTTGGGGGCCGTCGTCAAAAACATGCCCCAGATGCGCGCCGCATCGGCTGCAGACTATTTCGGTGCGAATCATGCCGAGACTCCTGTCGCTGATAGTATTGATATTATTTTCATCAGCCGGCGCCCAAAAACTCGGTCAGCCCGAGCCGGAATGATATTTGGTGTTGGATTTGAACAATTCATTTCCGCAACAGACACATAAATATATCCCGGTTCCCTCGTTTTTGCAGTACTCTCCGGTATAAGCCTGCTCGGTACCTTTTTTACGGGCGATTCGATATTGCTCCAGAGTAAGCAATTCTTTCCACTCAGCGTCTGTTTTGACGATTTTATTATTATCCGACATATCATTTCCCTCATTATTATTCGATTCGGGGATACTTTCGGCAATGGCGGCAGTTGTGCGAGTATGGTCGTTTTCCATGAATGAGACCATTACATGGCCAATAATAAAAATCATTATAAAGAATATTGACACACGGGCAGGACCGCTCATGCCAACCCCCTTTGCATATACAGTTTATTTACATATTAAACAAATATGGATTAATAACGGTTCCTGATAATACCTGATTTCTATTTGGACGCTATTTCAGCAATTTTCGGACAAATATCTCGCCCTCGTCGCCCGGGCCGTTCAGATCCGGCATGACCGCCACCGGAGCATAACCATCATGGCCGTAAAACGATATCGCCACTCTGTCGGCGGCATATGTCCGGGCAAACAGGCAAAAAACATCGGCTTTGACTGCAAGTTGTTCGGCATGTTTTAGAAGTTGCGAGCCATAATCTTGACGTCGGTATTCGGGATACACTCCAATATCGAGAAGCTCGGCATTATTGGCGCAGAACAGTTTTTCATTTACAAGCAGAGTAGCAAAACCAACCGGGGTGCCATCATCTAGAGACAGGCCGAAGAATCTCGCACCGAGCGCATAATACGAATCGATTTTTTTATTGAGCCAGGCGACATGTCCTGGATTGTCCAGCTCGAAATGCCGTCCCATTTCGACTTCGCCCATAAGGTCGAAGAAAATATTGAACTCTTTTTTATTCAAAGATTTTATCATATCGGCACCCTATCTTAATGTGAATCAATAAAGTTGCTAATAAACAGGAAATAATGCAAAGGTTCTTTACGAGATACTGATCACATCGCGCTGCAAAGGTCTGCAATTTGTTCTTCAGTAATTATCCGAAACCGGCAGGGGAAATCTGCACGCCCCTGCCTTTATTTATTGATTTTATAGAAATAGCTTACAAAAACCGCAGGACTTCATCATGGAGTCGGGCGCGGTAGGATAACCCGCCCGATTCCATTGTCGCAATGATCTTTTTATATTCATCAAACTCCGACAGGTCGGCCAACTTGGCCTCGCGTATCTCCCTTATATCGACCGGCTTGATCTTTCCCGATTTATATTTGGCCGTGAAAATATGCGTCCGCCATGGTATCGATTTTTTGCCACATGAAAAATAAGCATTAATCTGGAGAATATATTTCTGGAGTTCGATCTTGCACCCGGTTTCCTCGTAGGCTTCACGGTACACCCCTTCATGAAAATCCTCGCCCGGTTTGAGCCCGCCCGACGGCGCCCGGTACAGTCCTTTGGGATAATGATGTTTGGCGTTGACAATAACCTGGTTACCCTTGAAAATGTAAAGTGTGAAATCATGGCAACGGCCGTACGATTGTGTGGAGCGGATAAAATCGTACTCATCCCGAGTTACCGGCACATTCATCGCAATCGCCGGCGGGTAACCGTAATGATCGGCCACCAGTTGTATCATGCGCGGTGTAAAATACATTTTCTATTGTCTATCTCAACAATGGTACGATTTCGGTTTGTATCGGGACGGTTGTAACCTCGGCGCCCGATTCGGTCAGCATGCAGTTAATCTCAGTGCGGACACCGTATTTCCCCATGTAAATACCTGGTTCGATCGAGAATAGGTGCCCGGGCAAAAGCCTGCGTCGGTCCTCCGTTTCGAGATTGTCGATATTCGGGCCGGGACCATGGACAGAATCGAGAATGGAATGTCCGGTGCGGTGGAAGAAGTACTTACCGTAGCCGGCTTCTTCAATAGCTCCGCGGCAGGCGTCATCGACTTCGTAACCGTAAACCGGTCCCTCGAGAATTTTCTGCTTGATAAAATTAACCGCTTTATCGCGGGCGAATGTCACCACCGAGAATATTTCGCTGTAATCTTCCGGTATCTCTTCGCCGGCGTAGGCCATCCATGTAATATCACCGTACACCGAGTGCGGCGCCTTCAGTTTGGCCCAGAGATCTATCAGCACCAGACTGCCCTCGACAATTGGCGAGGACCTGTCCTCGCCGGCCTGATAGTGGGGGTTGCTGATATTGGCATCGACCGCGCAACACGGCGGGAAATCGGTTACCATGCCGTTTTCCTCGAACCGCCGCATTATCCGCAGGACCACCATCCGCTCATTGACGAATTTTTTCTTTTTCAGGGAGTCGCCGATATAATTGAAAGCATCATCTTTTATCTTGTTAACCAGAAAAGCCGCCCTCTTATGCATCTCTACCTGCAGCGGCGACATACGTGCCTGGAAATAGGCGACAATATCGGCCGAAGGGACGATCTCGACGCCGGTCGAGCGGACCAGCTCGATCGTCCCGGCATCAACCAGCCCGATATACGGCAGACGACCGCCGGGAGAATACTCCATGGCGATCCTTTTATGACCGCCCAGGATTTCGAACAGATTGGATTCGAGAGTTTTATATGAGGAAAACTTTTTCATTGTGCCGGGGAGATGCACAAAGCGATCCTGCTCGATATTATGCACCAGCATCACCGGTTCACCTTCAACCGGGATAAAATAAAAAGCCCGCCGGGTTAGATGAGTCGAGAGGCCTAAAAATTCGACCGCAATACTGTTGCGGGCATGAAAATCGGCCATCAGCCACCCGTCGAGTTTTTCGGTTTTCAAGAACTGCTGTATTTTTTCGATTTCAATCATTCTGCATCCGCC